>CALKGI010000048.1 GCA_938085045.1 uncultured Alteromonadaceae bacterium | reverse complement strand
CTTAGCCACTCAAGTTGTGCATGATATAGCAGCAATATCGCCAGAAACTCAAGTAGAAGAAACCGTCATCAGTTTTGAAGACCCTTGGGATCTTGAAGAAGTTTACGCAAAACTGTATGACTGGTGCCAACAGCAAACGTTTGATACCGACGAAAACGATTATGTTTTTCATATCACCACTGGCACCCATGTCGCGCAAATTTGTATTTATTTACTCACCGAGAGCCACCATTTTCCTGGCCGGTTGATTCAAACTTCGCCTACACATGGTGAAGCCCGTTCGAACGGTCATGTTAGGTTAATTGATTTAGACCTTGGTCGTTACGACCAAATCTCTTCTCGCTTTAAACAAGAACATTTAGCAGGTGAAGACTTCCTTAAAGGCGGTATTGCTACCCGTAACAAAGCTTTTAATGCCTTGATAGAACAAATTGAGAAAGTGGCAGTGCGCTCCACAGCACCAATTTTATTAACCGGGCCTACCGGTGCAGGTAAATCACAGCTGGCATCGCGAATTTTTGAACTAAAGAAAGTTCGTCAGACCCTCTCGGGCAAATTTGTTTCAGTCAACTGCGCTACATTACAAGGCACCAATGCCATGGCGGCATTATTTGGCCATACCAAAGGCGCATTTACCGGCGCACAGGCTGCGCGTGATGGTTTTTTGTTTACCGCCGACAAAGGGGTTTTATTTCTCGATGAAATTGGCGAACTAGGTCTTGATGAACAGGCGATGTTGTTACACGCCCTTGAATCCAAAAGCTTTTATCCGGTGGGCAGTGACAAACCCAGAAGCAGTAATTTTCAGTTAATCACCGGCACCAACCGAGATTTGAAAGAACAGGTCTTGGCGGGTAGGTTTCGCGAAGACCTATTGTCGCGAATACACTTGTGGACTTATCAATTGCCGGCGTTAAAAGACAGACGCGAAGACATCGAACCCAATCTGCAATATGAGTTAAAAGAGTTCACAAAACGAGAAGGGGTTTCGATTGATTTTAACAAAGAAGCCCGCAGTGATTTTATCAAGTTTGCACTGTCGCCAGAGACTTTGTGGCAAGGGAACTTTCGCGACCTAAACGCCGCTGTCACCCGGCTATCAACCCTTGCCAGTGGCGCCCGTATTAATGCAACTGATGTAAAGCAAGAGATAGCCCGACTGCGAAGTCAATGGATAGATTCAACACCCCAAGCGCAGAATATCGATAAACTGGCAATATATCTCAGCCCAGATAAGCTGGCACAACTCGACAGTTTTGATAAAATCCAGCTGTCTTACGTTTTAGCGGTTTGTGAACGCCACCCTACGATGGCATCGGCGGGTCGTGAGTTGTTTGATGTTTCTCGCACGGCAAAGAAAATGGTTAACGATTCGAGCCGCTTGCAAAAGTACTTAACCAAGTTTGAGGTCAATTGCGAACCGCTATTTGCAAGAAGTACATTGCAGCAATAACAGTAACTTAGGGATAAATTATGACAGATTATTATAAATACCCAAGATTGTTAAAACGGTTTCGCCAAAGCATAAGCATAAGCATAAAGGGCGCTCTTACATCGCTTATCGTTTGATGGCAACCAACCTGCCGTATGATGTCATCGCTGGGGTGATGGCTTTGGTCGGTGAACATATTTTGCCTCAGTATTTGGTGATCAAAAATAAAGACGCAGCGGCTTATTTTCAACTGGCGGAACCGTATCACTAGAGTTGGTTTATTGGCTAGAAGTCGCTGATATGAAAGAAGAACCATCACCGACTTGGCAAGAGATTACCACGCATTGGTGACTTTGGTTGTTTTTCAAATAGATGAGGCTGAGTTGATACGAAAAGATGCTAATCGTCAGTTCAGTGTCGGTGCAAAAGAGTTAGAAAAACAATTGTATGGTGCGCTAAGACACAGAGGTTAACGCAGAAAAGCCAAAAGATTAAACCAAAAACCATTTGTTTTCTTTTTTAATCTTACTCTTGCTTTTGATTTTTATTCCTCCGTGGACCTCCGTGTCCCCGTGCCTCCGTGTGAAGCTCTTTTCTTTAAGCCCTAGCCTAAGCACGACCCCGCTTACGACCAACAACTCGAACGCCAGCCAAAATCAAACACAAGCTCAGCATCAAGCCACCCAAGCTGCTGCCTGAGTCTTTAATCTCTGGCAATGGGTAAGTCGGTGTTGGTTGTGGGTCTGGCACCGGGTCGGCAATTGCACTACCGTCGAAATAAGTCTTGGCCAAGGTGAAAGCTTTTTGACCTAGCTCGATACCTATTCGGCGTCCCGGAGCATCATCAACCGGAGGATGAATACCACCCCAAATTCTTGACAGGCTAGTTTGGTCTGAAGCGTCTTGGTAAGTCGCCCACTGCAATTTAATGTCCATGCTTGGGCCTTCTTCAAACACTAAAAACTCATTTTTCTTGGCTTCAAATTCGCCCATACCGCCGGGGAAATATTCACTACCAGTCAGCAAAGTCAATACTTCGGCCGCTGCTCGTGAAAAGGTTGAATGTCCAGAAATGTAACCGGCAAATGGTGGGGTCACAAAACTTGGACGTTGGTACGGCCACCAGTTTTCTGCCAAAATCCAGCCAACACCAGCAACATCTATTTGAGGGATCTCAATATAATCAGGCCCTCTCCATGCATACATTTTGATTTTACCAACGTGTTCGTTGTTGTCTCCAGCCAGTGCATCGCCAGCTTCAACGATTTCAATTTTACCTTCATGCAATGGCAAACCCATTGGGTTGTAATTGGCCTGTGTATCATCGGTGCTTTGACCCAAAGATGACATATAACGCAAAGCCGATACCGGGCGTACGTAGTCATACCAACCTTTAATGCCCCAAGCCGTTACCGCAGAATCGTGAACGGCACCAGCCAAAGTCAAATAGGCTTTAACATCCCATTCTAGGTTACTAAGTACATCACCGCTGCCTTCGAATTTTCTCTCAAACTCAGCATGGTCGCTAACGATTTCGTTCAAAATAGTAAACCAGTGTCCCGGTGGGGTTTCAGAGTCTGGACCGTCAGCCCAAAACTCGGCCAATACTCGAGTGTAATCGCCACGAGGTACCATTTGTTCTTCATACGGCAGCGCTGTTGCTGGGTTCATATCACGGCCTTGGTCTGTCGAGCCGCCATCAAGCGCATTGTAAAAATCTCGCAAGCCAACAATATCTTCTGGTAAAGCCGTGGTATTGCCGATAGACGCCGGAGAAATATCCATCATCACGCCATCAGATGGGTCTAAATGTGAAGACCATAGGGCAACCAATGTATGGCCCCATTGATATTCAGCCGGCATAGATTGGTCGCCTTGCAGCATTGCCGGCACGCCCGGATCCATATAAACATTGTATTGCTGACCATTTCGCTCGTAAGTGGTCAAGTCAGTATCTTGTAAAGCAAACGGTGTAACCTTGCCCCACTCGGCACCCAAAAATGGTGGGATGCTGGTTTCGTTACCGGCCTGATCGATGAAAATATCCAATGCCAGCGGCTGCCAGCGATCTGGATCATTCATGCCCGGCGTACCCGGCTCTGCCGGATTAAGTGGCTCATTGGCAGGTTCGTAGAAGGTATTGGCATAATCGTTGGCTTGGTTAGAGCCATCTTGGTCGCCAAAGGCCATGATACAACTGGCTAGATAATTACCAAAAGCCGCCGCGCTACCTGAGGAGATATCAGTGCTGTCAAAGGTTGTATCAACGTTATAAGCCTCGGCCATGGCGGTTAGGTTTTGCATCGTAGAAACCACACCAGGAGAAATGGCAAAGCGACTTTTCAACAAGGCATACATACCGTATCCAATGACTTGGTCACGGGCCACTGCGACATCGCTAGCATTGGCTTTGATTGTGTTTTTTTGCGCTGCGGTCAATTCACAGGTATAACCTGCCACTTCATTACCAGCAAAAAAGGTGTCAGCTGTGCCGTCAAAAACCGCCCAAGCATCGTACATCAAAGCAGAGCTGTGGAACAGGTTGCGGGCATGTACCGTTGGGCGAGCGAAATCTTTGCGTATCGCTTCGAGCAATACTTCGTTCCAATTTCTTGCTGCGGAATGCTCAGCATTGTAAGTCGGGTCACTGCCCTGTGCCATGGCAGTACCGCCAAATAATGCGGCCCCCATTAATACACTGGCGCTAAAGATTTTTTTCATAAAAAATTCCTGATCATGGTGGTTTATTTGTGGTTTTTTATTGTTCTTTTAGGTTGAGTAGGTGAGTGATTTGGTCGTTTATTGGTGCTTCTATTTGAGCCGTTCCTAGCCGGACGTCTTTCTTGGTGCTGACGATTAATCGAGGTTGAAGCTTGTTCGGTTTTCACCGAACCTTCTGTTAGTGCATGAATCTGTTTCATTTCATCATCACTCAATAATCGCCATTTGCCAACAGATAATCCTTGTAGTGAAATATTCATCACCCGAGTTCGTTTGAGTTTGGTGACCTCATATCCGAGGTATTCGCACATGCGACGAATTTGTCGGTTAAGGCCCTGCGTCAAGGTGATGTTGAACATAAAACGGCTATTTTGACGTACTCGGCACCTTTGAGTGATGGTGTCGAGTATTGGCACACCTGCGCCCATCTTACGGATAAAATCTGAGGTTACTGCTTTGTCTACGGTCACCACATATTCTTTTTCGTGGTTGTTGCCCGCTCTTAAAATTTTGTTGACGATATCGCCGTCATTGGTCAAAAAAATCAACCCCTCTGAGGGTTTATCTAACCGGCCAATAGGAAATATTCGTTCTTTATGGCCAATGGCCTCAACAATATTGCCTTGAACATGAGATTCGGTTGTGCAGGTTATGCCCACAGGTTTGTGATAAGCGATATATAAAGGTGGCTTTTTTGCGGCTACCGGTTTGCCATTAACTGTGACTTTATCAGTCGGCCCGACCTTAGTGCCCATCAGGGCGACTTCACCATTAAAGGTCACCAAACCTTGCTCAATCAACCGGTCGGCTTCGCGGCGCGAGCAAATGCCGGTTTCGCTGATGTATTTGTTTAGTCTTTTGAGTTCGGTGGTCATTTTAGGCTTTATGTTCGTGTTCTTGATGGGGCGGTATTATGTCAGTTTGAAGCTCTTCGAGCAAAAGAAAAATCTCTCACACGGAGGCGCAGAAACACGGAGGTTCACGGAGGATAAACCAAGGGAAGAAAATGAGCTTTTACGTTCTTTTTGTAAAAACATATCAACGTACAGTTTAATTTTTCCTCTTTTGTTTTTTTTCACCTTTTTTGGTTTTTGTCTTTTACTCCGTTAACCTCCGCACCTCCGAGCCTCCGTGTGAAGCTTTGATCTCCCTCACACTCACCAACGGCAAAAACACCCGGTCTGATCAAGTTCAACCAACTTAGGGTCAAACCCATGTTCAAGGTTATTAAGCACCAATTCAACAAACCCAGTGCCTTTACCACAGATGACCCCAGAACTGTGGGGGCCCAAGAAACTTAGCGAGTGCTCTTTTTGATAGTAGACAACCGCAGCCGGTGTGGCGGGTATCAGCTCAAGTGAAGCTTGATAAGCCGCTTCACTCAATGCCACGACCTTGGTTTTATCAAACATTGGCAGCATTTCAAGCAACTGCTCAGCTTTATTAGGTGGGGTGACAATCACATGTTTGACATTTTCACTGTTTGTTTGGCGCATTAATTGGTCGATATACAATCCACCAAAACGTAGGCAGTTGCAATCGGGGTTTAACCAGTGATAGGTGACGGTATCAACAGCGGTTTCATTATCGAATGTCTGCTCTATAAATGTAACCAACCTGTTGCTATCAAAGCCAGTAGCATTTTGATTAGAATAGAGGTTTTCATGGTCAAAGGTTTGGATATATCGCCAGAAGAAGAAATAGTAGGCCAGTGCAATAACCACCAACCAAGCGGCCATAAAGGCCGCGGTTTTAAATTTACTCACTCAATTTACTCTCGACGACTATTTAACGCACGCTCAACGTGCTCATTACAACGGCAAAAAATCATACCACAAATCGTTGTAATTGAACTTCCAAGTCTTGAGAATGTTTTTGTAGACCCTGCATCGATTCTACAACCGAATTGATGTGTCCTGCGTTTAACTCTGTGCTGTCTTTGATGTCGTTGACATTATTGGCGATGTCGCGGCTGACATCACTTTGCTGGTTAATATTGGTGGCCATTTGCTCGTTGAGTTGCGCCAGTTCTTCAATGACGCCACGGGCTTTTTCCATTTCATCGTTAACTTCACCAGAAATGTTCATGCTGGCGCTGATTTGGCTTAAACATCTTTCCATGTCTTCTACCGCCGCCTGACCACTGCCTTGCACTTTAGAGATAATGTCGTGAGTTTCATCAATTGACTCACGGGTGCGCATCGCCAGTGTTCTGACTTCATCGGCTACTACCGCAAAACCACGGCCACTTTCCCCTGCCCTTGCCGCTTCAATTGCTGCGTTAAGTGCCAGTAAATTGGTTTGTTCTGAAATTGAATTGATGACCTGCAATACCTGACTTATCTCTTTGCTTTGCACCGACAATTCAACGATGGTTTTATTGGCATTGTTGATGATGTCTTCAAGGGCAGCCATTGATGCCATTGAATTGTTCATCGCTTTGCCCGCCTGCGTATTGCAATCAACTGCCGATTGCACTTTATTAAAGGCCAAATTGGCATCTTCAACCATGCTGTCAAAAGTGCGAACCATTTGCTCAGTGGCCGAGGCAATCACCATGGTACCGTCGGCTTCTTGCTGTGAATTGTGCTCAACCTGTTGCACCGATTGGGTGACTTGGTCAACCGAACCGACAATGAATTGATTTGACGATTTGACCTCATGCAATGCGCCCCTGATGCTGGTGATCATAGTATTGAGTTTTTGCATCAAAGGGTTGTCGGTTTGTTCGTCGCCATGGGTGAAGTCCAGTTTTTGGTCGCCAATCACTCGATTGAGCGAAGAAACCAAACCCGACTCATGTTGAGATTGAACCGACTGATAACCCAAAATCGAACATTCAACCACCACGTAAAATGCGTGTTGCAATACAATGATCAACGACAAATTTGCGGGATCAAACAACATGACGCCAACACCATTAACTTGGAGGAAATAAAAGATTAGGTGGTGTGCAGCCGTTATGAGCGTACTAGTAATAAAAACCTTTGAATCTTTATAAGCAAAAAGCACCGCAATAACAACGAAAAAACCAAAATGCGCTTCAATCATGCCGTTAAGTTGCTGAACATGTAACGCCACTTGTAGTATCAAAGCAATACTCACAACATGCCTAGTCAAACTTTGCCCCGGGTTCATCGCGATCATTAAAAACGCAGGAACGGCAATAATGGCCCCAATCACCAACGATTCTATCCAAGTATCATAAACACTGGCATATATCAGACTAAGCAACCAAGAACCCATTAGTACCCAGCGCATTAAGTGATCAGTTTGTATATGGTGCTGTTGAATTTCTTTCATGTCCGTTGGTTACCTTTTTTGATGTTTTTTTTGATACTTCGGGTAGGAGCGTGCCAATTGGCAGTTAGTGACATCAAGCATAGGAGCAACCTACAAGAAAATCCACAACAGGAAATTGAACAACGTTTAGTAAAAGGTGGTACAAACCATTGATAGTTTAGAATATTTCAATATCGGCATTTTCTTGTGTGTCGACTTCGAGTAGGTTCTCTGCCAACAATTGCTGGTAACAAAGTACTCGGTTTCGACCGTTTTCTTTGGCGTAATACAAAGCTTTATCGGCATCACCAAACACCAGTGTAGGGTTGGCTTGATGATCAATGTGAGAATAGCCAATACTCACGGTGATCTGGCCAATTTGAGGAAAGTCAGTTGTCGCGATGGTTTTTCTAAAGCGCTCAAAAGTATCTTGAGCTTGTTTTTGAGTCAGTCCGGTGAGCAATACTGCAAACTCTTCACCACCGTAGCGAAATAATGAATCTTCATTGCGAAAACACTGCCGCATATGTTGGGCCATCCACAATAAGACTTCATCGCCAAAAAGATGGCCAAAATCGTCATTGACTCTTTTGAAGAAATCAATGTCAATAATGCCCAGAAAATTGGTAGGTTCAGGCTTACGGGCGCGTCGCTCGCCTTCGATGTTGGCTTCATTCGCTGTGCTGCGGATCAAAGAAGACAATCGGGTGTCGAACATACGACGATTATACAGGCTGGTCAGGGCATCTCTTTCACCAGCATCGAGCAACGCCAAGAAGTTAGAGAAAATACAACCAACAGCGCTGAGCATGGTCAAATCAGGTTTGCCTTGAAGCTTATGTCGTAGCACCAGTAAATCGATGCAATTTTCACCAGAAAACAGTGGCCAGAACAATAGTTCATCTTGCTGGCAAATGGCCTCGGGGGGATGGGTTTTTAACAGCTCTAGATAGTTCGAAAAGGTAACATCAGAAACAACAAAAGGTTCCTTTCGCAAATTATCTTCTGACAATAAATTGCCGTCCGCTTTACCATGCAAACGTGTGACGGGATTGAAATCACCACGACCATCAAATAAATGCAACAAGAACAACTCGCAGTCCATTAACTGACACAATGTTCTTACCACGCTTTGTTCCAGTGTGATTCGTTCTTTATTAGATGACAGTTCAACAAAACATGCCACTAACTCGTTCGAGGTACTTGTAGTATTGTGTTTATTTAACAACTGAGATTCTTATCTGCATTAACGACACTAATTTAAAGATTAGCAGAAATTAGTTCCCTACATCAAATTAATTGGGAATCGATTACGTTGATATTTGAATTTACAGTCTTTTTAGGGGATCATACGCGCCGGGTAGCCCATCCGTGCTCACCCCAATCAAACAGGACATTCATCGTGAGCCAAACTGCCTTTTCATCGTTGCCACTGCCCAGCGAATTATTGACCAATCTTGATGACCTGGGTTATCAGGCCATGACACCTATTCAAGCCATGAGTTTGCCGCTGATCTTAAAAGGTGACGATGTGATTGCCCAAGGCAAAACAGGTTCGGGCAAAACCGCCGCATTTGGACTGGGTTTGCTAGCCAAGTTAGCGGTTAAACGCTTTCGAATTCAGGCGCTGGTGTTATGCCCCACTCGCGAATTGGCCGATCAGGTCTCTAAGGATATCCGTAAATTGGCCAGAACCACTCATAATGTAAAAGTGCTGACTTTGTGCGGCGGTATGCCTTTTGGTCCTCAGGTAGGTTCGCTTGAACATGGTGCCCATATTATTGTTGGCACACCAGGTCGTATTGAAGACCATTTGGGTAAAGGCACACTTAAACTAGATGACGTGCACACATTGGTACTCGATGAAGCTGATCGTATGCTCGACATGGGTTTTGAGTCGGCGATTGATGCGATTGTTAGCCGTATTCCCGAGCAGCGCCAAACCTTGTTGTTCAGCGCCACATTTGCCAGTCAAATCAAGTCCATCGCAAAATCCATCATGACTAATCCACAAATGGTTAAAGTGGAGTCCACTCATGACAATAGCAGTATCACCCAACGTTTTTATCGCGTTGATGACAACGACCAACGAACACTTGCAGTACGTCTGCTGTTATTGGATCACAAACCTGATTCTGCCGTCATATTTTGCAATACCAAACGCGAAACACAAGATTTAGCCGATGAATTGGCAAGTTATGGTTTTGGTGCGCTTGCTTTACATGGCGACCTTGAGCAGCGAGATAGAGATGAAACCCTAGTCCGTTTTTCCAACAAAAGCGCTTCAGTACTGGTCGCAACCGATGTCGCAGCCCGTGGACTGGACATTGAAGCACTTGATGCGGTGATCAATTACCATATTGCCCGAGATGTCGACATTCATGTTCATCGCATAGGCCGCACCGGGCGAGCTGGCAACAAGGGATTGGCTTTATCTTTGTTCAGTGAAAAAGAACATCACAAAGTTGCATTGCTTGAAGATTATTTGGGCAAAACCGTAACAGGGTTATCGCTGCCTTCAATGGAGTTGCTCAATCAACAAGTGCCCAAACCAACGATGGTGACTTTACAGATAGACGCAGGTAAGAAGCAAAAGATTCGACCGGGTGATATTCTGGGTGCGCTGACCGGAGAAAACGGTATTGATGGTAAACTGGTCGGAAAAATTCAGCTTTTTAGTCAACATGCTTATGTAGCCGTTGACCGCAGCGCGGCAAAGGCAGCGTTCAAAAAATTGACTGATGGTAAGCTTAAAGGTCGCTCTTGCCGGGTTCGATTAATTCGAGGGTGATGATTCGAGGGGCGTTAGATATCTGACAATCGTCAGAGATATTTGTGGTATAGGTCCTGCGTTGGCAGGACTAAAGCATTTTCGGCACTCATCGATACTTCGCATAAATTTTCTCTATATCTCCATTGGCTACCATTTGGCGCAAAATCGGATTAAGCCGTTCGAGTAAATGTGCCTTACTTGGATGCACTCGCATGTGAACCGACAACACACTCACCGCATCACCAACCTCAAATTGTTGGTATTTGGGGTGATGTTTCTTGTAATACAGCGCTGTATCATAACCAATTAATATTTGATCATAACGTTTGGCCGCCAGTTGTTTGAGTAGATAAAACTCTGACACGTTATCAACCCGTTTAATCAACCCACTATCAAAAGCCTCGGTCAACATCGGATAAACATATCCTCTAACAACCCCCAGCGTTTTGCCACTAAGGTAAATCGGTTTTTTGACCGAAACTCTTTTGCCAGGATTAAATAAAAACACTTCGGTTGATTTGGCATATTCGATTGAATAAAGCCCGGGTTGTTTTCGATGTTGACGCCACGACGGATTAATACCCGGTTCAATATCGACCAAACCGTGGTCGAATTCTCGTAATGCCCTAGAAACCGGATAAAACCTGAATTCAAACTTGTCATCACTGAGTTGCTCAATACGAGCAAAGATGTCGACAAAAATGCCACTATGGCCGTTAATATTATCCAAGTTTCTAATGTTATATGGCGGGTTGGCATTTTGGTAGGCGATGACGGTAAAAGTTTCAGCGTAGGCTGAACTCATCAATGACCAAGCAACACTACAAATGAGGCAAAAACGAAATAAAAAATTCATGACACTGTTTTTCTACTGCAAGGTATGAGTAGTTTAATTATAGTCACAATATCGACGCATTGCGGATGATTGATAAGCGAAAGACACAAACCATTACCGCAAAAATCAATATCAGAGGATATCTTACTGTTCTACGGCCATTTTTAGCCTAGACTAAAAGAAACTTTTCTATCTCTTTCGACCGACTATAGCGATGTTTAATGAAGCCTTTATCAAACCAATATTTATCTGAACAGCACAGTATTTGGCTATATGTCGTATTAGCTTTAGGTTACTTTTTCAGCGGCCAACTATTATCAGGGATGTCTGCCCAGTCTCAAGTTGTTGCGATTTGGGCACCTGCTGGATTCGCCCTCGTAGGTTGTTATCTGTGGTGGTGGCGATTCTTTCCTGCGGTCTTTTTTGCCTCATTAGCGTTCAATCTACAAACCCATGAAAGTGTACAATTCATTGATATGGCTGCTGATTTAGGTCTTGAAGTCAGCATGATTGCTTTTGGTGCAACCCTTCAAGCAGCCGTTGGTAGTTTTCTAATGAGAAACTGGTTAGGCGACCCTTTGTATTTACGCTCTGACCAACGGGCGATAGGGTTTATTTTTATTGTCGGTATTATAGTCAACTTAATTTCTCCCAATATAGGTGTGCAGGCGCTTAGCCTATATAACAGCAGTTACAGTGCCGAGAATCATTGGAATAATGTGTTGTATTGGTGGTTAGGTGATTCTTTAGGCGTATTAATTACAACCCCCTTGTTGCTGAGCTTAATTGATATGCAAGCTTCAAAGGAACGCAAAAAGCATCTTCTGGTCTTGTCTGCCGCCGGATTGTTGTTTACATCAGTCACGCTAACGACTTTGTTTTTTTCACAAAACAGTTACCACAATGCTCAGGAATTAGCCAAACGAGAACTCAAAGTGGTTGAAAACGGCCTTTACCGTCAACTCAATAGCAGTCTCAATCAAATTCAATTACTGGGCAGCTTTGTACAAGTCAACCCGAATGTCAATCGCCACCAATTCGACGAATTTGTTAGTGAGTTGATGCAAGATCAACCCAGTATCAAAGCCATGTCGTGGAATCCGCTGATAACTCAAGAACAGACAAAGAGTTTTGAACAAAAGCTCTCCACTATCTATAACAAAAAGATGAATATTAAGGGCAAACCGCTTAATGACAGCGATCCGATAGTAGTCGTTCAGCTAATCAGCCCAGAGAAGGGAAACAGCGCCGCCATCGGTTTTAACGTTTATTCAAACCCCAAAAGAAAATCAGTACTTTCAACAGGACATCGCCCCCACCAAGTTTTAGCTACCCCTATCATTCGTTTGGTGCAATCTGAAGTGGCTGAACCTGGTTATCTCTTGTTTATGCCTGTATATAGTTTGTCGACTGATTCACAAACGAACGACAACAACCAGCTACTCGGTTACGCCACAGGCGTGTTCTTAGCCAGCCGGATGATCAACGATGCACTAGGTTTAAGTCAAACTGAAATGTTCTTTTATGAGTTGTACGAAAACACCGAGTCTGTGCCCTTTACCAGCAATACCGGCCAAGCAGAGTTGATGCTTCACCTTGATGACAACCACCTAAAGCTGAGCTTTGACCTGGCTGGACAAACTTGGCACATGAACCTAACACCAAACAAGGAGTTTTTGAGTCATTACCAATCTCGCCTAACCCTGATGGTTTATATACTGCAAGTGGTGCTGGTCGGCTTTATTATGTTATTAATTTTATTGATGAACAATCGTCAAATCGTACTTAACCTGCGAGTTGCAGACAGGACCCAAGCATTAGAATTGGCAAAACAGCAATCAGATGATGCATCCAAAGCCAAAAGCCGATTTTTGGCTAACATGAGCCACGAAATACGCACCCCGCTGAATGCCGTTATAGGGTTCTCTCAATTGGCCAAAAATATCGATGACAAAGACGTACTTAATTCCTATATTGATAAAATTGAACTGTCTTCAAGCAATTTGCTTAACATTATCAACGACATTCTTGATATTTCTAAAATAGAGTCTCAAAAGTTTGTTTTGGAACATATTTTGTTTGATATGCACCAATTGTTGACCCGCGTAGCAGTAATGTTTGAAAACCATGCGCCTGAAAAATCGATTGAATGGCGCGTCATTGACCAATTGCCTACTCGCGCCTGCTACCTTTCTGATCCGGTCAGAATAGAGCAAATACTGATAAACCTTGTCGGTAATGCCTATAAATTTACTCAGCAGGGCGAGATACAGCTTTTCGTCGAGCAGTTTGAAACTGTCAATGACAAAGTCAACGTACGTTTTACTGTTAAGGATTCTGGTATCGGAATTAATGAAACCGCTCAGGCTACTTTATTTGATGCTTTCACTCAGGCAGATACTTCAACCTCACGGCGATTTGGCGGCACAGGGCTAGGGTTAACAATCTCTAAAGAATTAAGCGAGTTGATGGATGGTAATATCTCGGTTCAAAGTGAGTTAGGTGAAGGTTCAAGCTTTGTGGTCAACTTAACATTAACGATGTCTGATGAAACACCAGAAGAGACAACCACCACCCAACTCAAAAATATCTCCAACATGCGAGTGCTGGTGGCCGAAGACAACTTAATTAACCAAGTGGTGATTGAAGAATTCCTCAAAACCTTCGACATTGTGCCCACTGTTGTGTGTGACGGTGCCGAGGCGCTAGAAATTGTTCAAAAACAAAAGTTTGATGTGGTGCTAATGGACTGCCAAATGCCGGTGATGGACGGTTACGAAGCCACCAGACAAATACGCCGGTTGATGGACAAAAATCAATTACCAATAGTCGCGTTGACCGCAGATGTGATGCCTGAAGAAAAACAGATGGCGGTAGAAGCAGGTTTTAATGCACACCTTAGTAAGCCTATTAATGTTAATGACTTAGGCAATACTTTGGCCCTATATAAAGAAAACGCCTCAGAGCATTAATCCACGAAGAGCAAATCTACAAATCTACAAATCTACAAATCAAAAGAGGTTATATGAAAAAAGTAGTTCTTGTCACGGGCGCAAGCCGGGGCATAGGTGCCGCAACGGCAAAACACCTGAGCGAAGCTGGGTATACGGTTATCATTAATTACAGACACAACGCCGATAAGGCGCAAGAACTGGCGAAGCAACTTTCGCAAAATGGTGCTACGGCGATAGCAATTCAAGCCGACGTTTCGCAAGAAAACGAGGTTGTGCAGTTGTTCGAGCAAATAGATAAAATTGGCCCAATCACCGCTTTGGTCAATAATGTTGGCATATTACAGCAACAAATGCCGTTGGTGCAAATGAGCGCCCAACGCTTTAATCACGTTCTTACGACCAATGTAACCAGCTGCTTTTTGTGTTGCCGAGAAGCAGTTAGACGAATGTCCACCGATTCTGGCGGCAAAGGCGGAGCAATTGTAAATGTTTCTTCAGTGGCATCGCGCATTGGCGGCCCGGGAGAGTATATTGATTATGCGGCCTCAAAAGGTGCTATGGATACCCTAACCACAGGATTGTCAGTGGAGGTTGCGGCTCAGGGGATAAGAGTAAACAGTGTCAGGCCCGGGTTTATTTACACCGACATGCACGCCGATGGCGGAGAGCCAAACCGAGTTGACAGACTCACGCCTTTGATCCCAATGAAAAGAGGCGGCACACCACATGAAGTAGCGACCGCCATTGCTTGGTTATTGTCAGACGAAGCGTCTTATGTCACCGGTAGCTTTATTGACTTAGCTGGTGGGAAGTAGCTTTTGCTATCACCTGCTGGCCTTTAACTTGCCAATCGCCTTTATCCGGGCCTGACTCATCAATTCTTTGATTTTGATGCCCTGATGACCCTGTTCAACAAACGGCTTAGCGATAATTTCAACTGACACCAAATAAGCCTGCCGCAAAAAATCGGCAACGGGGTAATCCCGTTGCTCAAATCCAGTGCGTCCCCGGGCATCCGCTTCACAGGCAACAATAAACTGCTCGAGAATGTGCGGCTTTCTAAAAGCATCCAACTTTTCGATTAACTTGAGCACTTTGCCGGGTTTCATCTCCAATAATCGGTGCATCCATAAGTGATGCTCAGTTACCTTTTCAGCCAAAACAGCATATCGCAGCGGCACTTTATAACGCCCATTAACCGCTTTAACCAAAGGAATACCCGCATGTTCATGATTGATATGTTGTGGTAACACATCAATAGGCGTAATACCTTTGCCCAAATCGTGCATCAATGCTGCCCAGCGAACTTCGGGTAAATCACTGAGTTTAACGGCTTGTTGCAACACCATCATGGTATGCACATAGCTATCAATTTCAGGGTGATGCTCAGCCACTTGTTCAACACCAACCAAAGCTTCAAGCTCGGGAAATAGCACCGCTAGTGCTCCAGTTTGTTGTAGCACATTAAAATAAACCTCCGGGTTGGCGGCATTGAGTGCTTTATCGGTTTCTTTAAACACTCGCTCGGGCGTAAGATGTGACAATTCACCCGATACAGCTAATCTGTTCATCAAATCTTGCGTGTCTTGATGTACTGTAAACCCCTGCGGCGCGAGTTGCGCGGCAAACCTAGCAACCCGCAACACCCGTAACGGGTCTTCTACAAATGCATCAGAAACATGGCGCAATATCCGATTGTCCAAGTCTGCTTGGCCGTTAAATGGGTCAATAAAATCACCATTATCAGCCTTCGCAATAGCATTGATGGTTAAGTCTCGACGTAGCAAGTCTTCTTCAAGCGTGACTGACGAGTTAAAGTCGACACTGAAGCCTTTATAACCTTTTCCACTTTTACGCTCAGTACGCGCCAATGCATACTCATCCTTGGTTTGCGGGTGCAAAAAGACCGGAAAATCGGCGCCGACTTGTAAAAAGCCCTCTGCTTCCATTTGCGTTATGGTTGAACCCACAACCACATAATCAAAATCGTTAACCTCGCGGCCCAACAGCTCGTCTCGGACCGCGCCTCCGACTAAATACGTTTTCATTTGTTTTCCTGTATTTTATAACTCATGCTGGTTTGAAATCTTCTCCTTTAAAAACCCGCTTCACATTACCGCGCTCAATCGAATGATGATGCATTCGTCTATCGGCAGTTTGACTTGCCGATTGCTCATCGGCCAAGTCATCCAGTTTTTTATTGATCAGAATAATCGCCAGCCGTTTATTGGCATGTTGACTACGCTCGGATTCAACCCTCACGCAAACACCGGTTTGCACATGCGTTGCTCTGACAGCAGAATCGGTTTTATTGACATGCTGGCCACCAGCACCAGATGCACGGCAAAATTGAAATTGGATGTCACCTTGGCGTTGTTTTTCATCAGTCTTGAAAACTTCGCCGCCCAAAAACCAATTTTTGCGTTTATGAGTAGGCCGATAAGGGCTTGGGTGGGTCCATTGCATTGAGCCCGTCCACTGGCTTGCCAACATATCTGCCTTTGCGCCACACAGGGATAACAAAACCGATTTTAAAGTGCCCTTTGTTTCACCATCTTGGTGTTCAATGAGCGACACTTCAACATTCATTCCCTTAGCCTCGCTCTGCAACCTTTTGACGGCTTTAGCCACTGCCAATGCACATTCTACGGGCCCTTGGGCCGCAGATAATTGTAATAATATCATCAGCAACATTTCCCCGCAGTTTTGAAGGTCAACACTGGTTTGAAACTAGCCACCAGTTCAATTAACTCGGCGTCAATCATATCACCAATCACTGCATCGATGTCTTTGTAGGCTTGCGGAGCCTCTTCATACATCAAATCTTTGTTTTTACAAATTACCTTCGAACCCAAGGCAGTTTTTTCAAGCTGTGAGACTCGGTATTTGTGTTTTAGACGGTCTTTACACTCAGTTCGTTGCCATTTTCTGCCGGCACCATGAGCCAAAGAATATAAACTGTCGGTGCTTGGTTTTGGTTTAACCAAATAGCTCAAGTCACCTCGAGAGCCTGGGATCATCACCAAACCACAATCTGCTGGCGTTGCACCTTTGCGGTGTAACCACCCTGCCCGTTCGTTAATGGTGACCTCACTGACCAAATTGTGCGTGACATCCAATAGAGGCTCGCCTTTGGCACTAAGCGCCTGCAACATTCTTTGTGCAATCATTTCGCGATTGAGCTGTGCCCAGCGCACGGCATGATTATGTTTATCAAGATATTGTTCAATGTCATCTGGCTCACTTATTCCTTTATGACCAAAGCGATTAACGTGGTCAACTAAAACCGACTGTCCCAAACCACGTGAGCCACTATGAACCAGTAAAACCAGCTGCTTTTTATCAATTCCCAAGGGCTGTAATAAATCGCCGTCAAACACGGTATCTAGCTTTTGCAATTCAGCAAAATGATTACCTCCGCCGATTGTGCCTAGAGAAATATCAGACAGACTGTCGGTAATGTTAAGCGCTTGTTTTCGTCGCTCTAGTTGTTCAGTGAAACTGTCATCTAATGGTGACTCAATGTCACTTAGACGTTTCTCAAATTTATCGTGATTGACTTTGTTGGTCTTCAAGCTGGTAGTATACAAACTCATACCGCAACCGATATCGTTACCCACTAATGCCGGATAAATTCGACCTTCGCTGAAAAACGCGGCACCGATAGGATATCCTCGGCCCGGATGTAAGTCTGGTAAGCCAACGGCTTGGGTCATGCCCTCTAGGCTGGCTGTTTTTACTAATTGGTCGATGGCTTTACCTTCGATCCAAGCATTTTCTGACGCAATGATAGACACGGTGTCAGAGATAATACGCACGGAATTGCCCATTATCGTTTTCCTTTTTGTTGCTAATTTTATTTATAAAGTTAGGGCGTGTTGACGTTCCATTTTTGAGCTCTGGAATAGCTAAAAAATCGTCAATTGAGGCGGATGGCCACAGGTTTAGTCATCTAAATCAAGGTCATTCAACGAAAAGTGACGGTTTTTTAGCCATTCCCCTTCGGGCTGTGGCCATTTCGTCCTTCAGTTGCGTTACAGTTCGTTCGAATAGATTAACTATGAGTCTCTCACAGTGCCTTACTGGTGAACGAAATTGCCAACAGCAGAGCCAAAATATGGAACGTTAACGCGCCCTTATTGGCAGATCAAGAAAAACAGGCAGAATTAGAATAAAGAGAAGTTACTGCTGTTGTGATCTACAAGGTGTATTTAATAAAGTCATGGTATACCTCCTATGCAGTGATTGAGTGGGTTGTTAGATAATGTAAAACGGGGTGATTATATCGACGCTTTTTGATTTATGCAAGGTAAAGTAAAAGAGATTCGTCGCGGGTTAATAAAAAGGCAACCCGAAGGTTGCCTTTATTTTTTCTCAAACAGCTAATTTATTAGCCATATTCGAAGCTTATGAAATTAGAACTGGTATTGCATGCTCAAACTAAACTCGCGGCTGTCGCCAGGATAGTTAACTTGACCATACGCTTGAGGGAAGTAATAACCTTCATCAAGGGCATCATGTACTGAGACCAATACTTTCATATTATCGTTAAATTGATGCGTGATAGCCAAATTCAACTTAAAGGTCGCATCTAACTCAACATCTTTGCTGATATCACCAATGTTAGAACGCCACCATTTTTCACCTTCATACATAATTGAGGGCGAAATGGTCGTTTTTTCAGACATTTGGTAATCTAAACGCCATGTCACTTTAAGCGTTGGGAAACCTAAGAAAGATTTGTCATCTCTGGCCAACTGCGACTCAGTAGAATCATCACCAGCTTTGTAGTAAGAAATGTTGACTTCTTGCTCATAATTATCCGCTTTGCCAATCCACGCAGCTTCAAAACCACCGGTAACCAATTCACCTTTGTTTTCGGTCAATGCATTGGTATTCCAAACAATCGAATCCTGCACATTCATGCGGAAGAAGTTGATGGTATACATACCGGTTTCATGAAGGTAATGGAATTCAATTTCAGTCGAATCCAATGTTTCAGGTTTCAGCTGTGGATTAGCGGCAGACGCTTCATACAAGTTAAGATGCTCAGCATCACCAGTACGGAATGCTTCACTGTACATCAACTTAGCACCAAAATCGCCCCACGACTTACTCAGGCCAATACGAGGTACCGTGACTTTTTCAGCTGAACGTGAGTGATCGGCAAAACGAACACCAATGGTGTAGTTAACAAAGTCGTTGTAGTTTTCGTACTGGAAGAACGCACTGTTTTGATCGAATTGATAGGTTTTAGTGGTGAAGTTATCGAACCAAATATCTGTAAAGTCGGTAGAATCACCTGGAATTGTGTGACCCCCATCAAGGAAATATTCACCAATGGCACCACTGACGGCCTCAACATCAAACCATTCGACACCAAAACTCAAACTGTCGTTTTCAGAGATAGTGTAGGTGGCATCAACAGAGCCGATGTATCGTTCGGTATTAATTCGGTAATGGCTACCAATGGCAAACTCATTGTTGCGGCTTTCTTTTACTACCATGTCGTGAGACAAGGTTTCTTGGTACAGCAAGTTAGCGTGGACACTCCAAGATTCATTGATTTCAGTAGAGTAGTCAGCCATAACATCAAAACGGTCATAACCGTTGAGCATGTCCATGTTGTTATCTGGTGCTTGATTATAAACACTTTCAGTGTGTTCAAAATCATATTTTTCAACCAGAGTAGACACCTCAAAATCACCATAACTGATTTTGGTATCAAACCAAACCGTTTGAATTGGAGAGTTATTTTGATGGTTCCCAACAGTGCGGTCAGCATTAGTAAAAGGTAAAATAGTACGATTACCGTTTTTAACATGTAGTGCCGTACTATAACCCCAACCTGATTCTTTTTCTTCACCATAAAATGCGGTAATTTCACCAGCACCAAAGGCATCGTCAAAAGAACGTATATTGGTATCAACGAAACCACCATTCATTTCTTTACCAACAGTGGTGATCCTAACCACAGCCAATTCGGCATAGTTACCAAACTTGGCAGCACCTGGGCCACGAATAATCTCAACTTTTTCGATAAGCTCAACCGGGTAGTGTTTACCAAATTGCAAGTTACCCCAAGCAGCATCATTCATTGGTGCGCCGTCGACCATTAACATGATCTTGCCTTCGTGACCCCACATACCGCGGAAGCCCCAGCTGTTAATACCAACCGTGTCATGGGCGAAACCAAAACCCGGTACCATACGTAAAATATCGATTAAATCTCGAGCACCTGAGTTTTGAATTTGGTCACGAGTAACAACCGAGATGATACTGGGCTGTTCTATAACCGGACGTGAAGTGTTAGATGCGATATCAGTATCTATTGCGAATAGATCCTGAAGGCTCATATCTCCCATGACGTCGTCATCATCTTCAGCGTACGCAACGCCGCTGAGCATGCTTGCAAAAACTACTGATAGTGCAAATGGAAGCCTGTAAACAGAACTTTTCATAAGTCTCATTCCTATGTTGTAACAATGTTTTGTTGTACGTTGTTTTGTTGTATGTTTCTCACCACTAATCACAAGCCGTGGTGTATTTTTTTATGTTGAAGAAAACGTTAGAGCGTACCTGCGTTATCTTCCGTTCATCGTATCTATTATTAGTATTAATATTTGTTGCGGTACGCCAATTAGTTATAAATTTAGTCCAAAAATCAAATAATTGCACAGTAATTTATAACATTTTATTTGATTATGCATAGATAGGGTCAGGATTGTTCAAATTACAACTAAATAGCATAAAAATGAAGCATAATTGCTATAGAATCAGCAGCTTGTAAGGAAATAGTGTGGATAGAATTGGATACAAAAAATGTGAGATGACGGCATGTCCTTATGCCGGAATGACCACAACCCGAAACGCGTTTCTGGGTTGCAAACAAACTATACGATCAGACAAGCCAGATACGCATCGATATCTTCAAAAGTTGTCCTAGGGTTCATAAATACAGCCTTCTCTCCTGGAATGTAACAATGTCTGTCTTTTTCATCATGTGACGTATGACAAATAAACTCAACCCAGTTGGTGTACAAACCAACCTTACCTCGGCGTAAGAATATATCTCTATGCCAAAGTGAATTGCGTTGCAATCTAGACTGATACTCTTCACAGTGCTGATATTCATATTCGAACTTAAATTCATCCTTGGGACTTTGTACCACCGCAGGATTATAAATCCTAAATGCCACACTCGGCCCTTGGTTGTCATAAGCCAATACTTTTACGCCTTCAAATTCATGCAAGCGATGACGGAAGTAGTTAGCATTTTGTAAACAATGGGCCAAAATAGTTTGGTAACCTTCAATGCCCATGTATTTAAGTGCAGCGTATGCGCCAAACAAACCTGAACCACCACGAGAACACTCAATAGTTGATTGCAAATGCGTTTGCCCTTGCATGTCATCTTCAAAATACGAGAAGTTTTCTGGGTCATTCTCAAGCGCTTTGAGGTCATTTTTGTTTTTGATCATCACCAACGAAGAGGTATAAGGCACATAGCCCCATTTCTGGAAGTCGATGGTAAATGAATCGGCATAGCGGATTTGACGGAACAACTCCACATTACGTTCCAAACCATGCAAGGTCACCAAGTTGATACCTAATGGATTGGTTGAGAAATTGTAAGTGAGGAAAAACAGCATCGACCAACCAATGGCCGCATCAACATGAATGTGCGGTAACACCTCTATGCCGTACTGCTCGCACAAACGCTCACGAATTTCATAAACAGGCTTAACCTCATCCACACCAAAAGTATCGGTAGTCCCCATGGTTAACATGATACAAGGTACAGAACTTTTTAGCCTGAAACAGGATTCGAGTTGTAACTCAAAATCTTTAACGTCGATTTTATTGTTTTTGGTTACTTTGATTCGAATGGTTTTGTCTTTAAGGTTTACCCCGAGCAACGACAAGTTGGTCGTATTAGAATAATGGCCACCTTTTGAATTAATAAAACGGTAATCTTGGGTGCCACCCATACCATAAGAACGCGCCTCTGGCATACTCTTACGAATACCCAGTAAATAACCATATAGATTACAAAAAGTACCACCCTGAGTGAAAATCCCAGTGGCTTGGGCCGGGTTATAACCCGCTAGCGTTGCCATTTGACGCACTACATAGCGCTCCAAATCTTCAGCCATTCCGCAATATTCTTTATATACAAGGTTGGGATTAGACAAGGTGCCAAT
This sequence comes from uncultured Alteromonadaceae bacterium, assembly GCA_938085045.1. Lineage (GTDB taxonomy): Bacteria > Pseudomonadota > Gammaproteobacteria > Enterobacterales > Alteromonadaceae > JABSOG01. The sequence goes on along the minus strand of CALKGI010000048.1, from coordinate 4,220 downwards.
CATACTGCCGTAAATCGCAGGGTCACATGGCATGGTAATTACGTTTTCGACAGAAGCCGGGTTCTCCCAGTTTTTACACAAAGTGCCAGCAAACAACAACATCTCATCTTTATTTTCTGGGCATGGGATTGTTGGTGCCTGAGGGACAGTGCACTCCTGACGAATACGGGAATACAGTTTTTCTCCATTTGGATAAGCTTTAAGACGATCATCATCTTCAAGACCTTCTTGACGACCAGCAATAATGTGAGCCATACCAGGTTCGGCGAACACTGGCCAATATTCTGCATTACGAGAGAAGTAACGGTCACGCACATCCACATACAGCGCGTTAAAGTCATCCGTTAATAAAAAATCACTCTCGCATTCACTTTCCTCTAACATAGGGTAACTCCAACATTTGTTGATTTATTATGACGTTTGATGACTACCAACTAACTGTAATCATCATGCTTCTTGGCACCAATTGGGCAAAAAGACGTTTCAGTTTTTAACTCTAGTCTACTGTTTTGGCATCCGTCTAGTTTCAGATCGGATAAATTTGCATGAAAATAGGTTTGCTGTACAGACATTATCCGATATACCGAAAAGGGTTGTTAAATCACTGTTATTTATATCGAAAGGGGACTCTAAAAGTCGCAAAATAGTTGTCGTTGTATTTATTATGGAAGGTAAATTTGTCGATGATAAAGTTAAAAAAACAGACAGTGAATTTATCACTCCTTAGTTTGTTCTCACTCGATTAAAATCCCCCTATTGCAGCATTCACCAAGCCCGATAAAAACAAGTCCCGAGCCAGTTGAATAGCCGCTTTATCCTTAAGAACTTCTTGGTTGCGTAATCATCTGTAAAGGTGTTATCATGCCGCGCCCCATTTGGTGGGGTTCGAGTTTTAATTTGGTCGCAAAATTAAAACAATCATTTATTTTTTGGAGTAACACACAATGTCAGCTATCTATACTTTAGATGCAGAAGTTCGTACAGATTCAGGGAAAGGTGCGAGCCGCCGCCTGCGCCACGCGAACAAAGTACCAGCCATCATTTACGGTGAAGGCAAAGACCCTGTTGCAGTAGCAATAGAGCACAAACACGTAATGAAAGCTCAAGAAAACGAAGGCTTTTATTCTCACCTGTTGACAGTTAATGTTGGCGGCGAAGCTGTTGAATGTATCCTTAAAGATATGCAGCGTCACCCTTTCAAACCAACTGTAATGCACATGGATTTCATGCGTGTTGATGCTTCTCATAAGTTGCACACAACAGCACCATTGCACTTCATCAACGAAGATAGCAATGCAGCAATAAAAGCTGGCGGCGTTTTGACTCGCTTAGCTAACGACATCGACATCATTTGTTTGCCTAAAGATTTGCCTGCGTTCATCGAAGTTGACGTTGCTGGCCTTGAAGTTGGTCACTCTTTGCACATCTCTGACGTTACATTGCCAACGGGCGTTGCCTCAGCTGAATTGGCTAAAGGTGAAGCACATGACCAAGCATTGGTTAACATCAGTGTACCTCGCGGTGCATCAGCTGATGAAGACGAAGAAGCTGGCGAAGAAGAAGCAGCAGCAGAGTAATCCTTTGGTGCCTGCCCGAGAATAGAGCTCGTGCTGAGGGGAAGCAGGTTTGAGTCAGTTTCCGCGGTTTTATTAGGCGAATAGTTTCACTATTCAACTGATAAAATCGCGAAAAATGGCCAAATCCTGATTTTCGTCAGCCGAGCTTCCATTCTCGGACAGGCACCTAGGTTGCTTTGTTAATGCTTTATTGAGTACAAGCCATTGAGCGCTGACATTCAATTAATCGTGGGCCTGGCCAATCCGGGCCCCGAATATGAAAAAACCCGACACAACGCTGGCGCGTGGTTTGTCGAGTCTCTTGCCTCATTTCATAATGTTGTTTTAAAACCTGATGCAAAATATCACGGTCTGACCGGCAAAGTTGTCGTTCACGGTCATGAATATCGTTTGCTTATCCCCACCACCTTCATGAATCTCAGCGGTAAATCCGTTGGTGCATTGGCCAATTTTTTTAAAATTCCGGTCGACAGTATTCTAGTTGCCCACGATGAATTGGATTTGCCCCCTGGCATTGCCAAAATCAAACTCGGTGGCGGTCATGGCGGACACAATGGGTTAAAAGACATCATTAACAAGTTAGGCAACAACAAAAATTTCTACCGTTTGCGACTTGGCATCGGCCATCCGGGCTCTCGCGAACAGGTTATTGGCTGGGTTCTAGGCAAAGCCCCCCAATCAGAGCAAGCACTTATCGATGACGTTGTCGATGAAGCCACCCGTTGCTTTGATATTCTAGCCAAAGATGGGCTAGCCAAAGCCCAGTCCAGATTACACTCGCACAAACCGTAGGCAGGTGCCGTTTCATTGGTTTTTTGAACACCCCTTGTGCCAAAGGCACCCAATTAGTTCGTCGTAGAATTTAAAAACTTCACAAATTTAGTAACATCAATTAATAAAGGTAACTCTCATGGGATTTAAATGTGGCATCGTTGGACTTCCCAACGTAGGCAAATCAACGCTGTTCAATGCTTTAACCAAAGCAGGCATCGACGCGGCAAACTTTCCATTTTGTACAATAGAACCCAATACAGGCGTGGTGCCGGTACCCGATTTACGTTTGAACAAATTAGCCGAGATTGTTAACCCACAGCGCGTTTTGCCAACCACTATGGAGTTTGTCGATATCGCCGGTTTAGTTAAGGGCGCATCAAAAGGCGAAGGCCTAGGCAACAAGTTTTTGGCCAATATCCGTGAAACTGACGCTATTGGTCATGTAGTACGCTGTTTTGATGATGACAATATCATTCACGTGGCCAACAAAATTGATCCAGCTGAGGATATTGATGTCATCAATACTGAACTGATTTTGTCAGACATGGAAACCGCCGACAAAGCCGCCCATAAAGTCACCAAAAAAGCCAAAAGTGGCGACAAAGAAGCCAAGTTAGAATTGTCGGTGCTTGAAAAAGTTTCTGCCCATCTAGACGAAGGATTAACACTACGCTCTTTAGAGCTAGAAAAAGAAGAGAAGGCAGCTGTTAGCTACCTTAACTTTTTGACCATCAAGCCAACCATGTATATTGCTAACGTCAGCGATGACGGTTTTGAAAACAATCCATACTTAGATTTGGTTAGAGAAATCGCAAGCAAAGAAGATGCTGTTGTGGTCGCTGTATGCGCCGCTATCGAAGCAGAGATTTCTGAGCTTGACGAAGAAGACAAGATTGAGTTTCTCGAAGAGATGGGCTTAGAAGAGCCAGGGCTTGATCGTGTTATCCGTGGCGGCTATGAGTTGTTACACCTACAAACGTATTTTACTGCCGGTGTTAAAGAAGTTAGAGCCTGGACAATTCCAGTCAATGCCACAGCGCCTCAAGCCGCTGGTAAGATACACACCGACTTCGAAAAAGGATTTATTCGTGCTGAGGTTGTCGGTTACGAGCATTTTGTTGAGTTTAATGGCGAAAGCGGTGCCAAAGATGCGGGTAAATGGCGATTAGAAGGAAAAGATTACATTGTCAAAGATGGCGATGTTGTACATTTTAGATTTAACGTGTAATTAGCTTGGTGTGGTTTTGTCCGGTTTTGGTCGATAATACGCGCGTCGCGTTGGTTATTTGGTCAAACGAATTAAAATCTCAATTTTTTGTTCAAAAGGTATTGACGGACAAACCACATATAAGCATAATACGCGCCACTCGCTAAGACGAGTTGTTAAACGAATGGCTAAATAGCTCAGCTGGTTAGAGCACATCACTCATAATGATGGGGTCGCAGGTTCAAATCCCGCTTTAGCCACCATTTAACAAAACGTCTAAAATCAGTATACTGATAACAGTCATTAACCAAGTTGACTGGTAAAAGCGAAAAAGAATATGCGAAAGTGGCGGAATTGGTAGACGCGCTGGATTTAGGTTCCAGTATCGCAAGATGTGAGAGTTCAAGTCTCTCCTTTCGCACCATTATTCTTATCGAAAGATAAGTAGAAGTACAGTTGGGATATCGCCAAGCGGTAAGGCACCGGGTTTTGATCTCGGGATTCAGAGGTTCAAATCCTCTTATCCCAGCCACGCGGAAGTGGCGGAATTGGTAGACGCGCTAGATTTAGGTTCTAGTATCGTAAGGTGTGAGAGTTCAAGTCTCTCTTTCCGCACCATTCTTTACTTAGGTAAAGAAGTAAAACAACCAGCCAAATTGCTG
>CALKGI010000047.1 GCA_938085045.1 uncultured Alteromonadaceae bacterium | reverse complement strand
ACAAAGCACCCAAGCCCGAAACGATTAATAAAATAAGAATTAAGGCCAGCATTCGGCCATTTTCAATAAAGGCTTTTAACATTATTCTCTCCCGGTAGTTGTCGTGCTGCCTGTGGCTAAAGAAAGGGCAGAGGGAGCGGTAGAATTTGAGGTAGCCGTTCTAACCGTTTGTCCGGGGACTAATCGTTGTAAACCGCTGGTGAGATAGCGTTCGCCATTGGCAATTGCACCACTAATATAAGCGGCATTTTCAGTGGTATAAAGAATTTGAACATTGCGGCCTTGCAGGGTGAATAAGTTGGATTTTAAACCCGGAGTCAGCGTGTAGACATTCCACAATCCACGCACGCCATCGGTCAAAGCTGTGGTTGGCACCCAAAAACCGGCTTGCTGGTATTGTTGGGGTAAATTCAAATAGGCCAGTTGCCCGTTGACCATCTCAATTGCATTATCCAAGAAGGCAAAGCGCAGTTGTACCGTGCGCGTTATTTGGTCAACATCTTGTCCACGGGTTAATAATTTCACGCCGTGGTTTTGTCCGGCAATGGTCACAGTTAAGTTTTGGGTTAAATCGAGTTGGCTGAGCAAAGATACCGGCACGCCGACTTTGATTTCGTCACTGCCTGTTTGCACTAACTTCAGCGCTGGGCTACCTGCGGCAATTACTTCGCCTAGTGCTATAAAACGTTGGCTAATAACACCGTCAAAAGGGGCAAGCAAAGTCGATTTTTCGATTTTGACTGCGGTTGAATGTAATCCGGCTTCTATGCGCTTTTTGTTGGCAATAAAGCCTTGGCGGTGAGCTTGCAACTCGTCGAGTGTTTGTTGGGCGCTAAAAGCATTCTTCTTTAGTACTCTAATTCTTTTTAAATCGGCATCAACCAGCTTTAAATCAGCCTTAACCTGCACCATGCGGGCTAACAACTCTTCTTTTTCAGTCTCAAGCAGCGCGGTATCTTGTTGGGCTAAAACACTGCCTTGTTTGACTTTGTCGCCTTCATTAACATACAAAGCGGCGACTTTACCATTTTGTTCAAAACCGATATCGGCGTTTTGATTGGATTGCACTTTACCGACAAACCGGCGTTGTACTTGATAGTTTGATTGATGTTTGAGCACATCGCTTTGCGCTTGATGATAATACGTTTCGTCTGAATCAGCTGTTGCTCGCGCTTGTGAATCAGTGCAACCAGTGGTGAGTGAGGTGAGTAAAACCAACAGGGCCAAAGCGCTGGCAGGACGAGCAATTTGATGGAATGTTGGAAAAAATAAGGTGTTCATGGCAAAATCTCCGCAAATGCATTAAGCTATCAAACTGGACTGTCTAGTCTAGATTGGTCTAGTCTAGTCAAATTGAACTAGACTGTCCAGTCTTGTTTAAGCTTGATTTAGGACTGATTTAGCACTGATTTAAGATTTATTTGGGATAAAAGCGATGAATAAACCGCGAAGTAAGAGCGAAGAAAAGCGCAAACTGATCATAGAAGCTGCCACAGAATTGTTTAGCGATTTGGGTTTTGCGCAAACCAGCATGGACAAAATAGCCAAAAAAGCGGGTGTGTCAAAACAAACGGTTTACAGCCATTTTGGCAATAAAGATGAGTTGTTTGTTGATGCCATCAGTCGAAAATGCATTTCTCACAACTTGTTTGGTTTGGTTAACGACAAGCTTGATGACCCCGAGCAGGCATTAACTGCACTGGGGGTGAGCTTTATTGAAATGCTAATGACGCCCGAGGTGGTCGCTACCCATAGAACCTGCATCGGTGAATCTGAAAGCTATCCACACGTTTCGCAGTTGTTTTATGAAGCAGGACCCCAGCGCACCATAACTGAAATTGCCTCGTGCATGGGGGAATTTGATAAACGAGGATTATTAAAAATACCAAACCCTCGTTTTGCTGCGGCACAATTTTTATGCATGGTAAAAGGCGAAGTCAGTATTCAAAGTGAATTAAATGTTGAAAAGCAGCTCAGTGACGACACGGTTAGAGCATATGTGCACAGTTGTGTTGCGATGTTTATTCGGGGTTATGCGGTGTAAGCAGGTTCAGTGATGTTAGCGAGGTTAACGACAAAGCGGCGGATTCGTCTGCTTTAAGCGAGTTGGTATTATTTCACCTATTGATCATTTATATGCATTTTGTATTATCGATATAATTCAATGGGATAGAGTAGAGGCAAGCACAGGGGCATTGCCCCTACGTTGCCTCTTTTTGATTTGTTTGATGCGCTTTACGTAATTGGTTTAGTTACACGAAATCTCGGTCCAGAACCAATTGGAGCGTGTTGGTGTTTCCCAAACGCCGGGGTTGTTTTTAGCCTCGAAACATTTCCCAGCATGAGTCACCTTGTCACCATCCTTAGCTTGAGTAGTGCCAGCAACCCATGTGATAAAGCCAGTCGGCGGATCAGTTGGGTCTGTTGGGTCAGTCGGGTCCGTTGGATCAGTCGGATCTGTTGGATCGGTCGGGTCCGTTGGATCAGTCGGGTCTGTTGGATCAGTTGGGTCCGTTGGATCAGGCGTTACATCTTTAACGTATGCCCATGGTCCACCAGCATCAGGTTTGTCACCTTTTGTCCACCACAATACTTTGTAGACTTTATTTTTGTAAACCACCTGTTCGCCAGCGTTGTCATAGACTTTTGTGGCATCCCAACCTGCGATACCACCGTTACCTGGGTCTGGATTACCGTTAGGATCAGCAGGCATATCGGCCTCAGGAATAACGCGAATTTCAGGCCAGTTGGCGTGAGAGCCAAAGTGGTTGGTTATACATTTATCGTAATCACTGGGTACAAGTGCTGAATAAGCCGTTTGAAAACCTACCAATGAACATTCAAAAGATTGGCCTTGTGGGCGGTCTGCGTAGTATTTCCAGTTGCCATCCCAGTTGGTATACAACACATCAGTTGCACCATTTAGGTTAAGACTACCGTAAGGGGTTTGTTGGTAGCAGGTGTTTTTCTCATCGGCTTCGATAGGAATTTGATAGTGCGCCGCCAAACCTTCCCAGTAGCGAATACGGTTTACAGGTTGACCTTTATCGCGGTTTTGCGCGCCACATTCTATGCCACCATTAATGACATTAATCGTGGTGCCAAAACCATAACCAATACCGGCTTCGGTTTCGCGTGCTGAGGGCACCCAAGTGCGGTCAATGACATGTAACATCGCAGGTTTTGGTGCTTGTGGGGTCAAAAAGAACCAAATAGCCGAGGCCAAATTTAACCACGAATCGGCCACCAAGCCCGGATTGTTCAACAACACGGTTGCATCGCCGTTAAACATTACCTCAGAAAAAGCGCCGTAGTTGAAGTGATACGATAACTGTTTTGCCCCTCGGCCAAAATAACCTTTGCCCGGAGAACATGGCCAACGGGCATTTTGCCAGTCGTTTTGACCACAGCCTGTGGTGTAACCGGCATCGCCCTCTGACCAGCTCATTTCACGAACATGAACCAAGGCTTGTTGCCATTCTTCAAGGCGATTTGGGTTGTCAGAGGTATTGTCTGTTGAGATGTGTCCGCCAGTTTCTTGCGAAAAATGGGCAAACGCGGTCACGATAGATTTTTTACAAATCGCATCGGCATTGCGACCATCGGTGTATTGTCCACAAAAGGCTGGAAATTTGCCTATGGCTCTTAAAAAACGGGTGTAGGTGTATTCTGGCGCCGCCATTTGGGTCAAAAAGTCCCATTGGGCTTGAGGGAAAACACTTTGTGCGCGTTTAACATTCTCAGGGTTTTGCGCTGCGCCGGGGACGATGGCCTCAACGACAGCGTTGTCATTTGTTTCGAGCGCTTTAGCCCAAACGTCGTACATAGGGTTAGGGGTTTTGGCATCTTGTGTTGCATTCACTTGTGTGTCTGAAACGACATATCCATTGGGGTTTTGTGGGTCTGGCTGTGGGTCCATTGCATAGCTGTTTGTGGCAATAACACAACCGATGACAGTGGCGAGTAAACTGGGTTTAAACATGGGATTTTATCCTCTTTTTTGCATATTAGTATTATTAGTGCATTTGTTGAGCATACGAGAATAGACCTCGGTTTAGTTAAAGTCTAGAATAAATTCGCATTCATTATTCACTTTTAGTCTACTATATGCATTTATGTCAACGTGTATTCATTTGTGTCCATTTGTAGTCTTATCTTTACGCATAAGGTTTTTTGACTGATTATGCGTTTTTTCAATGGGTTAAAATTCACTTATTGATAAACATCGACTGTTCTCAAGGCCTGATATTTGACATTAGCCTCGATTGATCGCACGCTTGAATTTTACGCAGTGGATAAAATTAATATGCTCACTTGTTATCAAAGGTTGGTTTATGTCGTTTTGTTGGCAGGCTTATGCCTATCGTTTTCCACGGTGGCTAGGGCTTGCGATTTGAAGGTGCGTATTCCAAATTTTGAGCCCCTAGCGATGCAAGATGACAAAGGTAACTGGCACGGAATCGATGTTGATCAGGCCAAAGCATTACTTGACCAAGCTGGTTGTCGTTATCGCTTCATTGAAATGCCATTCGCCCGAGGTATTCACAAGCTTATGCAAGGTGAGCTTGATATGATGCTTGAGATATCGAAAACGGATGAGCGTCAAAAAACACTGCATTTTGTTGGCCCCCAACGACTTGAAACCTCGCATTTGGTGATTAAAAAAGGCTTGGTTGAACCTATTACCCAGTGGCATCAATTGAAGACCCTTGATTTGGCTTTATTAATTCAACGAGGGACTTATGCCGGAGCGCGATTTGAACAGGCTTTGCAAGACAATCCGCAGCTGAAAAAGCGCTTAGTTTTGATGGGGGAGACAGGTTTTCGTATTGATATGATTAAAAAGGGCAGAATCGATGGTTTTTTTGCCGAAAAGCTCTATTTACAGTATCGATTACGCAGTAATCCAGATTATGCGATGGTCGAGTTGCACCCTTTGGTGATTAGCAGTGCGCCTGTGTATTTTGCTTTTAGCAAACTTAGCGTCAATGAGGCCTTGATTCACAAGTTAACCAAGGCTTATCAAAAATTGGCTAAAACCTCGAAATTACAACAGATTGAAGCGAAGTATACGGGGATTTGAGAGTGTGTTTTTCACATAGGCCTATGAAGTTATTGCTTTGTTATTAAGCCACTGTGCGGCATCAGAATAAAACCCCTTATTGTTAAACATGTTACCAATATTAATTAAAATCCATGCCTCTTTCCCTTGTGATAAATATATGGCGCCTGTCTGCATTACTCCTAAGTTATTTATCTTTTTTGAAAAGAAATACGGTTACACAGATTGACTTGTCACAGGCGAGAATTATTGTCATCATTCGTCAATAGCGTTAATTTACAAAATTCGTTGAAAAACAATCAAGGTAACAAAAATGCAAACCGCCAAAAGTAACGAATATATCAGTGTCGAAGATTATTTGTCTGGAGAACTCATCAGTGATGTCAAGCATGAATATGTTGATGGTCAGGTTTTTGCAATGTCGGGTGCTAGTAAAAACCATGTGCGAATAGTTCAGAGCTTGTCAAAATATTTTGGCATTCACCTTGATGGTTCACCCTGTGAACCGATGTCGTCAGATATGAAAGTAAAAACATCATCGAGTAAATATCGTTATCCAGATTTTATGGTGATTTGTGACGAAACCAATGAGGATGACTATTTTGCCGATACACCGGTAATTTTGGTCGAAGTGCTTTCTCGCTCAACGCGCAAAATTGATGAGCAGATTAAGCGAATCGAATATATCAATCTGCCTTCATTGCAAGAGTATGTGATCATTGAGCAATATGTCGCCGACATCAGTGTTTTTCGTAAAAAGGATCAGTGGCAACCCACTCATTACTTCCTCGGTGACGATATCACTTTTGAGTCAATCGGATTGACATTGGCCGTTGAAGATTTATACAAACGTGTCGACAATCAAGATGTGAATGAATGGCTGCAAAGTAAAGAGTTGCCAGCAGGGTAATCAGTCACACCATTATCCCCCAAGCCCATTGAATAATAAATCAACTTGATCAAAGTCAATCGGTTTGGTTATGTAATCGTCAAAGCCAATTTTAAGTGCAAGTTCAATTTGTTCGGTCATGGCATCGGCACTGACGGCAACGTATTTAATGTTTTGTTTATCAAACATTTTTCTGAGTAACTTTACCGCGCCTATTCCGTTGGTACCGGGCAGGTTGATGTCTATCAATATTAGTCGGGGTTCGAAGGTATTAACGGCTTCAATAGCTGCTTGTATATTGCTCAGTGCCATCAAATTGATATTGGGGTAGTCATAGGCGATTTCTTCCATTAATTTTCTGCTGGGCTGATTGTCTTCAATATAAACAACATCGTGAACACAAATGTCTGTACTGGCTTTTTTATGCGTCAGCGGCGCCACTATTTTATCTTCAACCTTTTCGCCTATGGGCAAACTGACAAAAAAGGCACTGCCAGTGTTTGGTTGACTGGTAAAATCTATCGTGCCATTCATCAATTCAATTAAATATTTCGATAAAGATAACCCGGTGCCAACACCTTGAATTTCTTGTTCTTCGGCATAGGCAAGGCGAGTAAACGGTGAAAACAATTTTTCGTAGTCGTTTGGCGAAATACCGACGCCTGTATCTTCAATTCTGACCTCTACCTCGGTATCACTGGCAAGCTTGGCTGTTACGCTCACTGTGCCGTTTCTTTTGTTGTATTTTATCGCGTTGCTCAGCAGGTGTATCACCACTTGG
>CALKGI010000046.1 GCA_938085045.1 uncultured Alteromonadaceae bacterium | reverse complement strand
CTGACCCTAGTGTTCTGACCCTAGTGTTCTGACCCTAGTGTTCATTGGTTAGATTAAGCTGTGTTCGTGATGATAAGGTATACATCAAACATATATCACTATTTGTAGGGTCAATGATGAGAATCACTATTAATTTATCAGATGAGTTAAAATTAGCGGGTAATAAGAAAGGCATTCGCGAATGTGACGTCAAACCAGATACGCTTTTACTTTATTATGTTATTGATGAACAAGGTGTATTAAGGCTATATGATCTTGGTTCACATGCGCAAATGTTTGGTTAATTGAAGGCTTATCGGGGGCAGGGGTCGGGTTATGAGCCCAACCACCAAATTGATGTCAATGGCTATTGAATAGCTCCGCTCTAAATTTTTGTCGGTCTTTTAGTCGCCTCTAGCAATCGATTTACAAAAAATCATCATTGAATTACAAGATATTAAACCTAAGGACCTGTTTTGGTTGTTAGCATCATAACCCCCCAGTAGCGTTTTCAGCCTTCTACCTTCAGTCTTTTCCAAAAATGTCTTAGCATGGGACAGTCACTTTCTTTGTTTAAAAAACAAGCTGAAAATGTGACTGTTCCCGGTTGTTTTGTTTGTTTCTAAAATGCTAGAGTCGATGTCCGAGTTTGGTTAAAACTAAGGACTATAAATGAAAATGAATAAACGTATTTTGTGTTTAACGGCGTTGTTAACATGCTTCAACGTCTTTGCAAGTCAGGCGGTGCCAGATAATACTTATTTGGTTTACTCCGATGCGATTGCAGCTAATGTGCCACTAGACAAACGTCAGGACTTTTTTAAGCGTTTATTAACTTACGTAGATAATAATGGTAGTAATGCTAATAGCCTAGATGCTTTTATGGATGGGTTTGTATTTTTGCATAGTAAAGATTATTTTGACTCTGGTGGTCAGTTTGGTGTCTGTGACACTAGCGCCAATTGCACGTTTAATACGACTCGAACCACCGATTATGTGCTAAGTCATTTTGGCTCAGGCGGTTATCTGGATTTATTACAGGCCGCAGACCTAGGGGCTGTCGCTAGCATTGGCAATGATTTTCGTACCAAAATACCACAAGTGAAGGTTTACTTCTCTATTCCTTCACCGCCACCACAAGCGTTAATGACATCAGGCGTTGCTAATCTGGTATACATGGATACGCTAGAAGGTTATTTAAAGCTGCTGCGTGATGAATTTAACCAATGGAAAGGCAATAATAGTAACAGTGCGCTCACGATGGCTGGTTTTTATTTTAGTCGTGAAACCTTGAAAACCACCGACGATAAAACCCTGTTGCCTAGTGACGGTAACAATCAAATGGGTTCTTTTATGGTGGAACTAAAACAGCGCCTGTTTGGTGTCGGTGCAAACTTTGCTCTGGTGTCGTCACCTTATCAAAATTATTATGCCAACGGCAATTCGTTAGTTTTGGCCACCAGCTATGAAAATAAAGAGCAAAGTCTATTTGCTGGTAATAGTGATATCGGGCCAATATTCGATAAGACTTGGTTGCAACCCAATGCCTTTCACAGTGGTTTTAAGTGGCTCGATGTGGTCGATAAAGAGGTGATCCGTTGGACGCATAGTTATTATCGTGACTTTCCTCATGTTGCCTACAACATAGAAACGCAAGCCTGCGTTAACGAGATAGCCTGCCTAGATGGCAATGTCCTCAATAAAGAGTTTTTTCCTGAGCTGGTTAATTATGCTGATTACGCCCAATATTTGGGACTAAATAATTATCCAGCGATTTATTATGATGATGGTTATGCCTATTACGACTGGTCGTTGGACTCAAGTCTCCACTGGGTTTATCAGCAAGCCTATAAATTGGCCAAGCGAGGCCGAGATGGCGACGTGGTTAACGGCGGTTTTGAGCACTTTGATTTGGTTACGCCCAGCTCTACAACCGTGAGCAGCACTGAACTGTCGGCATATAATGCCAACAAGTTGTTAGGTTGGGATGGTAGCTTTAGCATTGGCAATAACACTTATGCTGCCATCGACAGCTTTGACTGGAGTACTTCTGGTAGCGATAAACCCACCATTGGCAGTTTCTATTTAGCTGAAGATCTAAGCCATAATTTAAGTTTTAATGTTGCAGAAGATAACGATGATGGGGCTTATTGGTCAGGTATTGCCATTTGGCGTTTTTATAATGCCAGTGGCAATCAAATTACCACAGGTTCTGTGGGTAACAGCTCAATTCAATATTCCAGCTATGTTAATGGTTGGTTCCATTACCTTTACACAACCACCACAAATGCCTCTTTTAACATTCCCTTTCAGCCGCCTATTGGCACAGTTAAAACCGAGGTGATATTGGGTAAGTGGAGTGGGGTGTCAACGCTTAACTGGTCGAATGTCAGTCTTAAACGAGCCGACAACAATCAAAACCTCTATGTGATGGGTAAACGTAATGATGGCAGTTATAGTCAGCTTGATTTTAACCAGCCGCAGCAACATGCCAATTTAAGCAAAAATACTTATATTGAATCGCAAAAGGCGTTTAATGTCATTGGCGGGTTATCTTATGATTTGAGTTTTCAGTCACAACTGAAAAATGGTGGCAGTTGCAGCGGTTACAATGGGGTGCTGGGGCTTAAGTTTTATGATCAAAACAATATCCAGATCACCACCGCAACCAGTAACTTGAATTGGTCATCTTATTTGGGTTTACATTATAACTACTTTGTCGCCAAAGCGAATTTGCAAGATCATAACCATGGGTTTACCACCCCGCAACTGGCGGTATCGGCTAAAGTGCGGTTAAGAAACTGGAGTTGTGACAATGACATAGCGGTGGATAATATTGTTTTAAATGAAACGGCCAGACCGATGGAACAGTTATCATTTGCCGGAGAAGCTCTGGGTTTGGATCAGAACAAGCTTATTCGTTTAAACAGTCAAAATCCTCAAGCGCGTTTTAGCTTTGATTTGACCACCGGGAGTTACAGTCATTTGAACACGCTAACTCGTGTCAACTGTACTAATTTTGCCGATAGTAGTTGTGCCGCCATTGCATCAATGCAGTATGTTTATCTTGATGCCAGTGGCAATGTTATTCAAACCAGCAATGAGAGCATAACCGCCCAAGGCAAAGGTGAACTACAGCCTAACATCGTTGGTGGACTGTTAACTTATACTCATTGGAATATGTTAAACCGTAATCTGACTAATGTCAGTGGTGCCAGTAAGGTTAATGTCATCGTGACTTTGACCAGTAGTACCAGTGCACAAGAGTTACTGCTTAACCGACCGTATTTGCAATAACTTTATGGGGGTTGCCGGAAATTGAGTTTGGCAACCTCCAAGGTGACATGCATATCAATGGATTCATCGGCACAGATTTACTTTCTCGATTCAAAATTACTATTGATTCATTTGAGGAAGATATTGTTTTGCAAAGGTGTTCTGGGCCGTAGGCGAGACTTTAGTCACGCTCATCGATTGCAATTGCTACCCAGTTACCTATGCTTCTACACCAAACTTGACTACAAAAAGACCACATTTATCAGGTGAATATAATCTAATGGCCACACGAGGCCAGTGCCAAACCGGCTGACCACTCGCTGCTAAATGTCGATGGACTTAGTAAACAAAAAAGTCTATTCGAAAATAGTAATATAAAGCAAGCCACCAGCCTCTTTACCTATAACCCATTCATATAACTCCTTTATCCTTCTGGTTAAGCAAGGAGCACAGGGACATGACTGGGGGTGAACGGGTTTATACCATACAGATTTGAACTCAATAGATTAGAAATAGTTCATCAGCAAATAGCCCTGTGGGCAGGGGGCAGTTTATGATTCCAGCCAACAAATTGGTGACAATGGCTTTTGAAAGGCGCCGGTCAGGTGATAATTTTAATTTCAAAGAAACATCCTTTACCAAGTTGATTTATAAAGAAACATTCCTTAAGTAAGTACCATTCGACTCTGGCACCTATTTTCACTGGAGCCAAACATATGTACATGATATGTTGCACAGTGAATTATCAGCAATATAAGAAAATATAAATATGACTACATCGGCTACCAAAAACCAGCCAGAAAACGAACAGCAAAGTGGACTATTTAATCGCTTTTTAGCCACGGTAGAATTTCTAGGCAATTTATTGCCACACCCAATCACTTTATTCGCGATTTTTTGTGTCGCCATTATCGTTGGCAGTGGCATTGCCGACTGGTTCGGTTTAAGTGCAATAGACCCTCGTCCTGTGGGCGCTAAAGGTCGAGCACCTGATGGCATCATTGAAGTGGTCAACCTTTTGTCAGTAGAAGGTTTACATCGAATAGTCACCGGGCTGGTCACCAATTTTACCGGCTTTGCGCCACTGGGCACTGTATTGGTCGCCATTTTAGGTGTTAGTGTTGCCGAACATTCAGGCTTATTGTCTGCAACCATGCGCAATATGGTCATGGGAGCATCTAAACGTTTTGTGACCTTCGCGATTGTTTTTGCGGCCATTCTTTCTAATACCGCTTCTGAATTGGGTTATGTGGTATTAATTCCGCTGGCAGCGATGATATTTCACAGCCTCGGTCGGCACCCACTGGCCGGTTTAGCGGCTGCTTTTGCTGGGGTTTCTGGTGGTTACAGCGCCAATTTACTACTGGGTACTATCGACCCATTACTGGCGGGCATCACCACGCCTGCTGCACAAATCATAGCCCCTGATTACGTGGTGGGTCCTGAAGCCAATTGGTATTTCATGATGGTTTCTACTTTCTTGATAGCCATTTTAGGCACTTTGATCACCGAAAAAATTGTAGAGCCCCGCCTAGGAAAATATGATCCAAGTGAGGCGAGCATAGATTTATCAGCAAACACAGTTGATAAAATCACGCCATTAGAGAAAAAAGGGCTTCGTTGGGCAGGCTTTACATTTTTACTGATGTGTATTGTGCTCGCGCTGACGATAATTCCTGAAGGCGGCATATTACGACATCCTCAAACCGGTTTAGTGTCTGGCTCTCCTTTTCTAAAAGGCATAGTCGCATTCATTTTTATTACGTTTGCCATACCGGGATTTGTTTACGGCAAGGTCGTTGGCACCATGAAAAATGACAAAGATGTCATTGATGCGATGTCAAAAAGTATTAGTTCAATGGGCATGTATATTGTACTGGTATTCTTTGCTGCGCAATTTGTGTCGTTCTTTAAATGGACTAATTTTGGCACTATCATCGCCATTAATGGCGCGGAGTTACTGCAAGCACTGAGCATGACTGGACCGGAAGTATTTATTGGATTTATCTTATTATGTGCGTTAATCAATTTAACCTTAGGTTCGTCTTCTGCCCAATGGGCAGCAACAGCCCCTATCTTTGTCCCAATGTTGATGTTAATTGGTTATGCCCCTGAAACCATTCAGGCGGCCTATAGAATCGGCGATTCAGTTACTAACCTCATTACCCCGATGATGAGTTATTTCGGCTTAATATTAGCGGTTGCCACCAAGTACAAAAAAGACATGGGGATTGGTACGCTAGTGGCCACGATGTTACCTTACAGCATCGTATTTTTAATCGGTTGGATAGTACTATTCTACGTATGGGTATTCGGTTTTGGCTTACCAGTAGGCCCTGGTTCACCTATTTATTACCAGCCATAAAACAAGCGTGCGCAGGGGAGGGGTGATCAATATACAAGCGTTTGAAACGTTTGTATATTGAATAAATGACTTACACCCCCCCTCTTTGATGGCAGTTTATTGTATCGCGATAACAATGCTGGCGAACAGCAGTTAAAAACAGAGCCAAACGTTATCGAATCACAGTATTTAACGCATTCGTTTGCGCCAAATCAGGCGCAAGACCCCTGTCGTGTAAAGCCATGGAATGACCCGGGTGAAATGACAAAAGATAACGCGATAAAAGGCATCGGGCACACTCATCCATTATTTTATGACCCCGATGAATACAATGCTGGTATAGGTTGTGGCGGTGTAAAAGCCGACGTGTCTCTATTGGATTTGGCTATTTTGAATACGTTAAATGAAGCATCTAGCGATGGTGACAAATTGTCTCATATTTATACGCAAGCAGATGATTATCTGAGTACTCCATTTCGGGATTCTGTTAAGGTCATGCGAGAAGGTTCACAGCACGAGAGTACCTTGCCATGAAAATTACAAATTTGTTATTAATACTTTGTGGTTTTTTTATCATAACTCCTGTAGTTGCATATGAGACGATTCAATATCCTGTGGTACAACAATTATGCATGAAAGAATTACCTGTATCATTACCTAAATGCAAGGCTTTGATTAATAAACTGGAACATAAAAATAGCGTCGATGACCTGTTGCGTTTAGCAACAGCTTATTTAAATTTGAGCTTTAAACTACCCGATAAAATGCCTAGAGAGCATTGGCGAAAAAAGGTCACTGCAACCTATCACAAGGCGCTTGAGATTGAACCTAATAATGTAACAGCCTTGAATGGCTCCAGTATCTATTTACCAACAAGCGAACAAATTATCATTTGGCGACGAATTTTGACAATCGATCCAACTTATTCATTTGTTTGGAAAACACTGTCAAGTGTGCTGTTAAAGGGCTCTGATAACGAGCGTAAAGAAGGATTGCAAGTGCTCAGAAAAGGCTATGCGCAATTCGTGGGAAAACAAGGTTGGCATTTAGGGATCTCACTCTATGAAGCACTGTATAAAGAATCTGAGAAGTTCGCCAAGGCTCAATTGCGGAGCGAAATATTACGTGAAATGGGGGTCTATGAACATCCGCAGTCTTATGATATTGCCATCAATCAATTGACGCAAAGTTGTGACCCTTTGGTTTTTCGTCTCGATGGTGAAGCTATTTGTCTGCGTTGCATTCGTTTGGTCGTCGATGCCAATTCACAAAATAAAGAAACGCCAAGCAAAGCACGCCTTAAGCAAGATAGCGCAAAGTTATTGTCTGCATTAAAGTACTTGTTACCAAACAAACATCAACTGCAAAAACAGTTTCCGGATATTCAAATTGAACTTAGAGATTTACTTGAAGACATCAAGCTCACAGGAGAACAACCTGAGAAATATTATCTGGTATATGCCCTGCTGTTGAGCGGGGAGCGGCGTATTACAGCACTTCGGCAGGCAAGTGCACTCACAACTGGTAAACCGGGGCAGGCAGCATCTTGGCTTGCCGATACGTTGGTTAAGCAAGGTCGATATGATGAGGCAATTATACTTTATCAAAAGTTAGTCAAAAACGGTGTTCATCCATATTCAAGTACCGCCGAGGCTGCATTAAAGATGACGCGTCAACAAGCTAATAAGTAGTTATGGTAGGGGGGTCAGGTATCGTTTTCCTGATCCGCCTATTCTTTTTTAAAATGGACTACCTTCCAGCAGTATTTTGTTTATCGCTTGTAATTTTAACTCAAAACTTTAGTCTGTTCGTTTGCACTGCCTAAACGGATGTAGGAACTTAGGCTTTGCCTGAAGCAAAAACCTGCCGCTGCATCGCGACCGTCTTGGCCCTAACTATCAACCTATCGCAACCTATGGCAGACAACTGCTGGGCCGGGTGACAACGCCACTACCCACAGCCGCTTCGAGAGAATTGAGATCGGCACAGGTGATGTTGTTATTGCCTCTTAAAAGCAAATAACTCAGTCTGGTTAAGCCGCTAAACGGCGAGACATCGGTGATTTGGTTATTGGTCACTTTAACAGAACGCAACGCCGGTAAGTTAGCGACTACAGATACATCTGAGATTTGGTTGTTTTCCACTATTAGGCCCTCCAATAAACTGAGGTTCGCTAACGCAGAGATATCACTAATTTGATTGTCACTGAATCGCAACGTAACCAATTTAGTTAAGTTGCCCAATGACGTTAATGATGCATTGGTGAGTCGATTTTTATCCAAACTCAGTGACGTTAATGTCGTTAAATTAGTCAGCCCAGATAAGTCGTTGATTTGATTGCCCCACAAGCTCAGATTCCGCAATTTAGTTAAATGAGTCAATGCAGAGATATCACTAAGCAAGCCATTATTTAAACCCAGTGTTGTCAAGGCGGTTAAATTGCTCAGCATCGATAATTCTGTGGTTCGGCTGCCTCTAATGTACAGGCGGGTCAATGCGGTTAGATTACTCACTGCCGATATATCGACGGTTTTGCTGACATTAATGTTCAAAACGTTCAGTGCACTAAAGTTTGCCAGCACAGCAACATCTGTCAGTTCGTTTGTTTCATCATAACCACCAATAGATAAGAGTTCTAATGCGTGCAAGTTGCCCAGCATTGATATATCTGTCACCGGATTATAATTAAGATTCAGATAATATAATGAGGTCAAATTGGCCAACGGTGATAAATCGCTGACATCGTTATGGTAAAAAAGTAAGAGTTTTAATTCGCTTAAACCAGCCAAGGGAGCCAGATTAGAAATCTGATTATTCTCGAAAGTCAAAACGGTTAAAGCGTTAAAGTGTTGCAAACCGTTTAAATCGCTTATGTTTTTATTACCACAATTGAGTTCGATGACCTCAGAGGTTAGCGTCCATGCCTTGCTGGCGGCGGTTGCTTGCACACAGGCGGCCAGATTGGCATCACTAAAATGAATATCGCTGATTAACGGCGAGGCAACACAACTGGCGGGCTTAAAAACAACGCCTTGGCCCAGCGCCGTCTCAAGTGCGTCGAGTTGATGACAGGCGAGCTGGTTATTGGCCGTTAAATTAATGGTGCTCGCCTGAGTCAGGTTGTTCAATGTATCGTCAAGATTGGCTATCTGATTATATTGCAAATACAAAATCTGCAAGCTGACCAAACCCGCCAACGGCGTTATATCACTGATCTGATTATCTTGCAGTAATAAAACATTCAGTGCCGTCAGGTTAGTCAATGGGTTGATATCAGTGATTTGATTGTAACCAATGTACAGGGTTTGCAGCGCAACCAGTGGGGCTAAGGCGCTTATATCACTGATGTTGTTGATATTAAGGTCGAGCAATTGCAGGTTGGTTAATGAAACCAGTGGGGCAATATCGCTGATTTGATTGCCACCCAGCAACAGCCATTCAAGTGCGGTTAACGCACTGAGCGCCGACAAATCAGTAATCTGGTTGCCTGACAGATGCAAGCGGGTCATTTGAGTTAAACCACTAAGAGCACTGACTTCACTGATGGCATTGCTGTGTAAAAACAAAGTTTTTAATTGGTTGAGGTGGCTTAATGCACCCAGTTCGCTGATTTGATTTCTATCTAGCAGTAAATACTGCAAGCCTTGCAAGCCGGATAGGGCGGTAATATCACGGATTTGGTTATCGCTGAGATAGAGCCTGTTTAACGCCGTCAACCCGTTTAACGAGGTAATGTCGCTGATTTGGTTGCTATGAAGATATAAAGTGTTGAGATTGTTCAGCTGGCCGACTGGCGAAATATCGTTAATCTGGTTGCTATCAAGGAATAACCACTGTAACCCGCTTAAATTGGCTAATGGGGTGACATCGGTGATTTGATTGCCATCTAACCACAAATAGTCCAATGAAGTCAGTTGTTGCATACCCTCCAGTGCGGCAATATTGTGATTGCTACATCTTAAACTGGTGACTTCGCTGACCAGTGTCCAGTTTTTGCTGGTGGTATCAGCCAGCACACAGGCCCGAAGGTTGGCATCGGTAAAAATGATGTCAGCGATTAATGGCCCCGCAGTGGCAGTGGCAGTGGCAATTGCTGTGATTTGACGTTTTTGTGCGGCGGCGTTGACACTGCTACTCTTGACGGTTTTTTGTGTGCTGGTCAAGATGCTTTGGTGTGGTTCTTGCGGTATATAGTCCGTACCTTCATGGGAATAAGGCGGGGGCAATAAAGTTGTGTCCTTATCCGCAGCTATAGTCGCATCGGGTAATAGTAATAAGGATAAAAAAAGAGGGGTTAAGAACTTCAATGACATCAAGTGTCTCCTGGTGATAGTGGTTAGAACCGTTTTACGCACAACAATCGCGAGACCGGATAATACAAACAGCGTTACAACAAAACCAGTTATATTTTAGGGAATTATTTTGATGACCTTAAGTAAGGAGGGATTAAAAATAGGGGCTTTAGGGCAAATGAAAGGCAAATAGCTTGGGTATTTTGGTATGGATAGGGGTCAAGTATCGCTTTTCACAATCAACCCTATTTTGTTCACTAATAACAGATCAGTCAACGCCATCAACTCTGGTTCGTCAAGTGGCATTGTAACTATAAAAAACAATTAAATCAGTCTCTTATGTCTTTAACACTCTCGATGGTTGATAGGGACATTTGCGAGTGCTGGAGAAAATTGCATAAAAAAAAACCGGTGACCACTGATCACCGGGTTTTGATCTCTTTTACCAATTTTACAAGCTCTTTTTGCTTAACTGATCGGCATTACCCCAACGGTCCATTAGACCATTAGTTTAGCAAGGGAAGCAGTTAAGTAGTGCATAACAGTACTGCCAAGTGTTCTGACCAATTACATGACAAGTTTCCCAAGCTTCCTCGCAACGTTGACAAGAACCTGAGGCAAACACAGATAAAGAAGGGAGTGCCAAACCAATGCCAGCACCTAACGCTAATATTTTTTGTTTTAATTTCATTGTTATCATCTCTTATTTTATTTATATAAGGTATTGTAAAATATTAGAAAACGACGGTAAATGTCTCTCTAACGTAAAATAGCCTAGTAGTTTATTACCAATTAGCAAGCCGTATTTTAACCAAACAATTTAAATAAACTGGCGACCCCGGTTCATCACATGATAAATAGAGTTTTCATATTAGGTGAAGGTTGGGTTCAAGTTGCTTGATTAATGAGATTTTTTAATCAGGGCAATAAAAAGGCTATGAACTTATTCTTCATAGCCTCATTGATTTTCGTTTTCTAGGTTTTAAACTTCAGGATCGTTTGTTGCACTGGACACTTCCGGAGCATAACCATAACTATCTGCCGGTTCACATCATTTTTAAATCAAGCTGCTTGAGCCTCGCGCTCATATACGAGAGATTTCTTCGTTAACCAATGAAGTGATGAAAATGCCTACGGAAGTTGAAGCAATGGACTTCACCAGTATTGCCAGTACACAAGCTGAAAAGTTAGTTTCGATGCTCAGGCGAACGGCCAGTTTTGCACGCGATAACCAAAGAGACGATTACCGCCACACGTCGATTCTGGAAGTTATCTGTAAAAGCTGTCAAATAAAGGGCTAGGGCTGTTTTCCAGAAAAAGCCCCCTTTGACACGATTTATTCTAAAAAATAGTGGTTTTTACGCGATTTTCCAGAATTTTAGGAGAGTATCGTTTTCCTTCTTTAATGCTTGTAGATGTCATGGTCACCCAAGTTGATTAGCACAATATCACCATTGTCGAGTAACTTAAGGGTTAGCAATATTCTGTACTGCATATTGATTGAAACTGAATGACAATTTTTTTGTTTGATCTCGTGCAGGCGTAAAGCACAATGGCCTGGATTTAAGCTGAGCATCTTTAGCGTTTTGGTATACTGATTGATGAGGTCCGGGTGTTTTTTGAAAAACTTAGGTTCTTTTTTTTGATAACTATGCGGCCGAATAATCCTGTACATTGAATATTAATCCCCATCAGCGGCTAGCTTGTTGTAATTCTTCGGCCAATTTGTCGAAGTCATCTACAACATCATAGCGACCATTGGCATAATCGGTTTCAGCTTCTTTGATGGCTTTATCAAGTTCGTACTCTCGAAAAGCATTATATTGTTCAATATCCAGCACCACATACTCTGGTTTACCTCTGACATCAATGGCTACTTGGTGTTCGTTGGCCTTTTGCATCGCTTGTTTAAGGGCTGATACACCACCTCGTTTCAATTCGTTGGCAGTAAGAGAGATCATTAAATTGTCCAATGAGTAGATGAGGTATAAAGTAATAGCACTAAAAAGGGTGCTATTAACAGCGCTTTTTCTTGGCTGAACTTGGGATAAAGTTTCGACAAACCAAAAAAAAGGCGATGAATCTACCATTCATAGCCTTGATTATTGTCGCTTTGCAGAGTTTTAAACGTCTTACTGCCTAGTACCCAATACTATCTCATCGTAACAAATTCTTCCGCACTAGTAGGATGTATAGCAATAGTATTGTCAAAGTCAGCTTTAGTTGCGCCCATCTTAAATGCCACCGCATAACCTTGTAGCATTTCGTCTGAACCAAAACCGATTGAATGAATACCAACGATTTTTTCGTTTTCGCCTGCGCAAACCAGTTTCATTCGGGTGGGTGTACGGTGTGAGGTCATTGCCTGATACAACGCTGTAAATTGTGATGTGTAAACTTTTATATTGTCTTCGCCATGTTTGGCTATGGCGTCTTTTTCGCTTAAACCAATGGTGCCGATTGGCGGGTGACTGAATACTACGGTGGCTATGTCGTTGTAATCTAAATGTTCTTCAGGTTTGTTGTTGAACAATCGTTCCGAGAGCTTTCTACCTGCTGAAACCGCAACTGGTGTTAATGCTGCGCGACCTGTATTGTCGCCTACCGCGTATATGCCTTCTACATTAGTGTTTTGGTATTTGTCAGTTGGGATGAAACCGCGTTTATCTAGCTCTACACCTGCTGCTTCTATGTTGATTTTGTCGTTGGCGGGTTCGCGGCCTATGGCCCATACCAATGCTTCTACCGGACCGATGGTTTCGCCGTTTTCTAAATGAATGCTCAAGGTGTTGTCTGCATGTTTTTCAACGGAGGTTGGTACGCTGTTGGTGTGAAGTTGCGGTCCGTCTAGGGCCATAATCTCTACTAAAGTGTCAGACATCATGTCGTCGAAGTTTCTTAGCGGTTTGCCTTTACGAACAACCAAGTGGGTGTCGGTGCCCAGTTCGTGGAATACACCAGCCAGTTCTACTGCGATGTAACCTGCGCCAAATACGGCAACGCTTTTTGGTTGTTCGCGTAGCTCGAAGAAACCGTTTGAATCAATACCGTGCTCGGCTCCGGGAATGTTTGGAATGGTCGGGCGGCCACCTGTGGCAATTAAAATGTGGTCGGCAGTGTAGGTTTTGCCGTCTACTTCTACTGTGTTTTTGTCGACGAAACGGGCGAAGCCGTTAATTACGTCAACGTTGTTTTTGCCTAGCATATTGTCGTAAGAGGCGTGAATGCGGCTGATATAGGCTTCGCGGCTTTCGCATAATTTGGCCCAATCGAGTTTGTTTACTGTGGCATCAAATCCATAATCACCGGCATATTTAAAAGCTTCGGCGATTTGTCCGGCATACCACATGGCCTTTTTTGGTACGCAACCCACGTTGACACAAGTGCCGCCCATAGCAACCGCTTCGATGATGGCGCATTTTTTGCCGTACATCGACGCTCTGTTGGCCGATGCAATACCGCCGCTGCCGCCGCCAATGGCGATATAATCGTAATGTGTTGTCATGGGGTTTCCCTTGTTTGGATAGACTGAGCAGAATAAGAACGGTTTTGTCAGTATTCGCTTTCAATGAATAGATGATGGTGTTTATTTTATTATTTTCAAGGCGCTTTGATGGAAGTGTCAATTGGACGGTACGATTTACACTGGCATAAGGTGCGGCACTTATCGCACAGCATTGCTTATCAGGTTTATATTGGGCATGATACGCCCTGCTATAGACGTATAGACGTTTTTTAATAATCGATTAGAACAAAATAACCTTATGAATTTATCGTACCGTATTATTGGCGCGTTGTTGCTCATTTTATTTGGCTCGTTTGGCACTTTAGCCAATCAAGTTGAACCACAAGCTGCGACCGCTCAAACAGACGCCGAAAAGCCGACCGAAGAAGCTGAAGAATCAGAGTCTTATTGGGAGATTGAGTTCGGTTTTATTATTGGTGTAGGCAAAGCTTCACTAGATAGCCTCAATCGGAGTAAACAGGGCAACCTGATCAACGAGCCATGGTTTTCTGGCGGCTATTACAATGGCAATTTTTTCATTGAAACAGACCCTGCCAATGGCAAACCGTTCACTGTAGGTTACACCGCCTATGAGACCGACACCCTGCAAATCAATACTATCATTACGCCCTTTTTTGTCGGTTTTGATGAAGATAATCAAAAGCGCGGCGATATGCTTACCGACCTGGGCAGCCGTAGTGGTTCGTTAGATGCGGGTATTGAAATACTGTCGACTCATAAGTTTGGTCAAATCGGTTTTAGAGCATTACATGATATGCTCAGCACGCATAAAGGATTTGCGCTCGCTACGGCTTACAGCTACCCAGTTTATCTCGACAAAATGGTGATTTGGCCCTCGGTTACCGTGACCTATGCTAGCAGCGAAGTAAACGATCACTTTTTTGGTATTAGGCCAGAAGAGGTCCGCCCCGACCGACCGCTTTATACAGCTGGCGCAGGATTTATTGCTAAATTGTCGTTGTATCTTGAATACGAGTTGACCGACCGCACCAACCTCATCGGTTTTAGCCAGTACAACAAAATCAGCAGTGATATTCATCAAAGTCCGCTAGTCAGCCGCAATTATAGCTTTGCCGCTGGGATGGGAGTGGTATGGATATTTTAGGATTTAACATGAAACGGATATTCGCCACGGTACTTAAGGTCGCTAAGACGGGCGGTTATTTGGCGGGCCTAGCGCTAATGACCAGTTTTTCGGCATTGGCGGTTGCCAACGCAAATGACATCAGGCCACAGGTGGCCAGTTTGGTGTCGAGCCCGGGTCGATGTGAATTAAAAGCCGGAAAAAAACGCTGTAAAATGGTATTAAACCTGATTTGGGAAGCACCCAAAGCCGCCCACTATTGTTTGGTATTGCAAAACTCAAATGTGCCAATTCAGTGCTGGGAAAACGCATGGCGGGGCAGTGTTAAGGTGTCTTTTGATGCCAGCGAAAAGACTTTTTATATGCTCAAACATTGGGATCAAGACGGAGTATTGGTGAAAACAGGTATTTCGGTGACGGGCACTTATAAGCAGCGTAAGCGGGCGCAGCGGCGTAAGCGTGGCTTTTGGCGGATGTTCTGATGTATCACATTGGCTCGTAGTTTGGTAGGAGCGGCAGCAGCGAAGCGTCTCGCCGCGATTTTTTTGATTGGCCTGCGACCAATACCGCAGGTCCAAGTTTTGTTTTTGACAACTTTTTACATTTATCGACAACTACCGACAATTTAAGACATAACTCTTAAAGATTCATACAAGGTGTTCATTTAATATTCTCGTATCAACACGGCAATGGCGGTGTTAGGACAATTTAACGAGGATATTATTATGAAAAACACTTTTAAGCTTTCTGCTATGGCAATGGCCTGTATATTAATTTCAAACGGCGCATTGGCCGATGACAAATACCCTAAAAATCCAATTTTACGACCCATCACGTTAACTGATAACACTCTGGCAGTTACCGCTATTGTCGGTCACTCTACTGAAGTCGATGGCGATGAAGAATGGTATGCGGTGCCTGCATTGCATTATGGTGTTACCGACAATTTTATGGTGGGTAGTAGTGGCCTAACTTATCGGGTTTGGCAAAACGATGGTTTAGAAGTGGCGTTGAACGCCGGGTTCAGAGGGGCTTTTGATTCTGACGAATTTGGTGATAGCGTAGGGTTTGGCGGTAGTGTATTTGGCAAAAAGGTGATTAACGATAATCTGGCGTTTACCTTTGGTGTTGACTACATTCACTGGGCAGAAGACTTCTTAGATGATAAAAGCGAGGTTGATTATTCGTTGGGTGTTATGTTCAACTTAGCGCCAGACTGGACTGTCGGTGGTAATTACACTTATCGTGACCTCAAAGATTTTAATCAAGACAGTGCTAACGTATTTAGAGTGAGTTTGTCTTATGCCATGAACGACGATATTGATTTGGGCATTTACGCAGCAGACTCCGATTATGAAGAAGTGGTTAATAACCACTATTTACACGACGAATTTAAAGAAACTGCTGGTGTGTTTATGAACTGGCGGTTCTGATAACACCGAAGATTAAGGCAAAGGATAATGGAAAACGAATTGGCACATGTATTTTTGGTAGAAGACGACCAGTCATTGGCGTCTTTGGTCAGCGATTATTTGACGATGCAGTCTTTTAAGGTGTCAATCGAAGCGCGGGGCGACTTAGCTATCGACAGAATTAAAGCGGCATCACCCGATTTAATTATCCTTGATATCATGTTGCCGGGTAAAAATGGTTTAGATATCTGCCGGGAATTACGGCCCCAAACCAATGTGCCTATCGTTATGCTAACAGCACGCTCGGACGAGATAGATCAGATTGTCGGCCTTGAAGTTGGCGCCGACGATTATATTGCTAAACCTGTGCAACCTAGGTTGTTGTTAGCCCGAATTAATGCGTTGTTACGCCGTGCCAAAACCAACAGCGAACCGGCTGAAAAAAAGGCCGACAACAATAAGATTTGTGTCGGAGCGCTTGAAATCAACAAGCTCAAGCAAGAAGTGCATTTGGCAGGGCAGGCGGTAGAACTAACCACCAACGAATTCGAATTACTTAATTTGTTTGCTGTTAAAGCGGGGCAAATTTTGTCGCGAGACGATTTGCTCAATAACCTGCGCGGCATCGGTTATGACGGCATGGATAGAACCATCGATATGCTGGTTTCTCGGCTGCGCAAAAAACTAGGTGATGATTCAACTAAACCCTTTAAAATCAAAACCGTTTGGAAAAAAGGCTACTTATTTGTTGCTGACGCTTGGTAACTTTTTAGCGTTTTTAAAACTCATTTACATGTACAGCACAGCCAGTGCTCAACCCCTATTTATTTGTGAACACTGACTATGAAGAATCTATTTTTACGCTTATATCTGTTATTGATTGTGGCCTTTTTGGGCTTTGGTTGGAGCCTTGACCAGTTTGTCGACAGCTTTGAAGCCGACCAAAACATCACCAGTGATTTGGATATTCACAAAGGCACTTTTTTTCTACTAAACAAAGAACTAACACGCCTAGAAGAACAGCAACAAGACGATTACCTTACTGCCATTAGCTCATCATTCGGATTCCCCATCGGTTTGAGTGCAGTAAAACCCCTTAATATCTCTCAGCAACAACGCCAGCATTTAGATGACGGTGGAGTGGTCTCTGTTTATGACGATAACCAAGCCAGTAGCTGGTTTTATCAGCAGCTGAGCAACTCTAACAAAGTCATTGCCATTGGGCCTGTGCGATATGAAGCTAAATCAAGCGCGTTGTGGTCGATAGTCTTTTTTGTGTTTATTGCGCTGGTGGTATTCATTTGGGTTTGGCCCATTGCTAGAGGCCTACGAGAGCTAACTCGAGCGGCGACAGCTTTTGGCACCGGCGATTTTACAGTTAGGGCAAAAATGTCTTCTACTGCGCCTTTGATTGAATTGGTTGAGCGCTTTAATGCTATGGCCCAGCGTATACAGCGGTTGGTAGAGTCTCATAAAGAATTGTCGCACGGGGTGTCGCACGAACTTAGAACACCCATCGCCCGCTTGCGTTTTGCCATGGAAATGGTGCGTGAAGTCGATGAACAGGCACTGCGAGTGAAGTATCTCGACACCATGGACACCAACATCGAAGAACTCGATGGTTTGGTCGACGAGTTATTGGTTTACGCCCGCTTTGACCGAGAAGAGCCTAATTTGGACATTGCCAATCATGACCTAGCTGAGGTTATTGCTGATCAATTGACACGTTTTCAAGAAACTGAATCTGGGTTAGATATTGAGTTTATACCGAGCCCCGATTTGACCATTAAAATAGACCGAGCGGCGATATGCCGAGTAGTGGATAATCTGGTGCGCAACGCTGTGCGTTATGCTGAGTCACGAATCACAGTGTCTTATGAATTTGTGAATGACAGGGTTGAAGTTTTTATTGATGACGATGGGCCGGGTATTCCTGAGCAAAGCCGGGTTGAGCTGTTTAAACCGTTTGTGCGATTAGACCAGAGTCGAGATCGAAAATCTGGTGGTATTGGGCTGGGTTTAGCGATAGTAAAGCGACTGGTAGAGTTGCATCACGGTACGGTTTGGGCCAGTGAAAATGACAACGGTGGCGCTCGGTTTGTTGTTAGTTTGCCTTTGTGAAATTTTGGAGGGTGGGAGATTTAAAAGCTTCACACGGAGGCGCGGAGACACGGAGGTTCACGGAGGAAGATTAAAAGCAAAAGCAAAAAGCGTATAAACTTAAAGGGGGCAGCCGTGTAGATTTTTTCTTTTCATTCAGTTCCTTTTATTTTTTTTTGCCTTTCTCCGTGAACCTCTGTGTCTCCGTGCCTCCGTGTGAAGCGCTTGATTTTGCTCTTTGCTCTTGATTTTCCCCTGTACAACCTCCACTACTTAAAACATCAAAGCTATAAAACCAATCAAAGCCCAAATTTACTCAAGGAATCCAAGGAACCTATGAATCCATTAATCGAGTTAGCCCGATTGCCCGCGTTTTCAAAAATCAAACCAGAGCATGTTAAACCCGCATTAGAAAAAGCCATAGCCGAGTGTCGACAGGCTGTAGAAGAAATTCTTGCTTTGGATGAACCTTACACTTGGGACAATTTGGTGATGCCATTGGATGACAAAGATGACATTCTCGACAGAATGTGGTCGCCGGTTTCTCATTTGAACTCTGTTTGTAATTCTGATGAATTGCGTGAAATCTACGAAGAGTGTTTGCCGCTATTGTCTGAATACAGCACCTTTATTGGTCAAAACGAAGCCCTCTATCAAGCCTACGATACATTTTCTCAATCAGACGAATATCAGCAACTTAACACCGAACGTAAAAAAGTCATAGACGATACCTTGCGTGATCTCAAATTGTCGGGCATTGGTTTGTCGGCAGATAAAAAGAAACGTTTTGGTGACATTAGCGCCCGTTTATCTGAGCTTTCATCTAAATACAGCAACAACGTACTCGACGCCACTGTCGCATGGAATAAGCTGATCACCGACCAAAGTGAATTGGCCGGTTTGCCAGAATCATGCATCGCTGCTGCCAAAGCCATGGCTGAAGATAAAGAAATGGAAGGCTGGTTGTTCACTCTTGATTTTCCAAGCTTTTTTCCGGTTATGATTTACTCACAAAACCGTGAATTAAGAGAAGAAGTTTATCGTGCCAATAGCACTCGCGCATCCGATGAAGGCCCTAATGCAGGTGAGTGGGATAACACCCAAGTGATGGATGAATTACTGTCGCTCAAGCAAGAAATGGCCAATTTACTGGATTTTGATAACTACACCGAAGAATCATTGGCCACCAAAATGGCTGAATCGAGCGAGCAAGTGTTGACCTTTTTGCACGAACTGGCCACTAAATCTAAAGATCAGGCAAAAACAGATGTAAATGAAGTGATTGATTTTGCCAAGCGCGAATACCAAGCCACAGATATTCAAGCGTGGGATTTAGGTTATTACTCAGAACAGCTTAAACAGCAAAAGTATTCGATTTCAGATGAAGTGTTACGACCTTATTTTCCTGAAAGTAAAGTCGTTAGTGGCTTGTTTGAAACGGTAAAACGCTTGTTCAAAATAAACGTTGTAGAGCGCGAAGGCGTAGAAGTTTGGCATAAAGACGTGCGTTTTTACGATATATTCGATGAAAGTAACGAATTGCGTGGCAGCTTCTACTTTGACCTGTATGCTCGTGAGAAAAAGCGTGGCGGTGCTTGGATGGACGATTGCGTTACGCGTCGAATTCACAGCGATGGTCAGTTGCAAAAACCAGTGGCTTATTTGAACTGTAATTTCAATAAACCGGTGGGAGACACACCCGCTTTATTTACACACGAAGAAGTTACCACCTTATTTCCTGAGTTTGGCCATGGTATTCATCACATGCTGACCAAAGTCGAGGTTTCTTCGGTGTCGGGTATTAATGGTGTGGCTTGGGATGCGGTTGAGTTGCCGAGTCAATTCCTTGAAAACTGGTGTTTTGAACCAGAAGCATTGGCTTATTTGTCTGGTCATCATGAAACTGGTGAACCGTTACCACAAGATTTACTAGATAAAATGTTGGCGGCGAAAAACTTCCAATCGGCGATGCAAATGATGCGTCAATTAGAGTTTTCGTTGTTCGATTTACGCATTCATGCAGAAGTTATTGGTGAAAACCACAAAAGCATTGGCGAGATATTAGATGAGGTTCGTGACGAAGTGTCGGTATTTAAGCCACCTGCGTTTAACCGTTTTCAACATTCATTCAGCCATATTTTTGCTGGTGGTTATGCCGCAGGATATTACAGCTATAAATGGGCTGAGGTGTTGTCTAGCGATGCGTTTTCAAGGTTTGAGGAGGAAGGTATATTCAATCCACAAACCGGTGCAGACTTTATGCATCATATACTAGAGAAGGGCGGTTCTGAAGAGCCAATGGAACTGTTCAAGGAGTTTCGTGGGCGTGAGCCTTCTATTGAGCCTTTACTGCGCCATTGCGGTATTGCCTGAGCTTAATTGGTGCCCCGTTCGGGGCGCTACGTTGTTTTTTGTCTGTGGACGGAAAATTAAAAGCTTCACACGGAGGCACTCAGACGCCAAGGTTCACGGAGGAAAAGCTTTAAAAAAAGGTCAAAAACGGTTTTATATATACAAGGGCTACGAGAGTCGCACTACAACATGTTTTGTGGTAATCACTATATTTTTTCCGTCTTTTTGCTTTTCCTCGGTGAACCTCTGTGTCTCCGCGCCTCCGTGTGAGTTCTTTTAGAGCTCGAACAAGCGTACGAACCTGCAATTTTTTGCTATTTTCCCGGTTCTCGTCAATGCTTAATTCCATGCCATTTTAAATGGTTAGAGTCAGGGACTTGCGTTAAGGCTTGTTTTGCCGCAAAATCCCAATACTCAGTTCGCGGTCGTCGGTTTTATAGATTGCCTTCTAACAAAAAAAACACTGGTTTATAGATTGGGA
This sequence comes from uncultured Alteromonadaceae bacterium, assembly GCA_938085045.1. GTDB lineage: Bacteria > Pseudomonadota > Gammaproteobacteria > Enterobacterales > Alteromonadaceae > JABSOG01. The sequence goes on along the minus strand of CALKGI010000046.1, from coordinate 25,915 downwards.
TTTACACGCGGTTATGATTGCTATTCTTAAGGGAATAAAACAAAATTACACAACAACGCTAACGCTAAGTGCAGCCGTGATAACGATTGCTCTAGTGATTGTCGGTTATATTTCGAGCAGCCATAATAGCAGTAATGAGGCGCAACAACAGGCCGAAGAACAGCAAGTTTACGCCGAGCGCATTGCCCGCCTTGCGTTGGGACTGATACATGAAAGTAACCAACTAACAGCCCAGTCAACCATCACATCACTCGAATCTAACCTAGATAAAATGGACGCCAATCACAAGGCGCTAACCAAAGGCGATAACGAACTGGGCCCTGAGCTTAGTCAATTGTATTTTGGTGATGACAAACTCGACCAAAAAATTAAAGATTATTTGTTTAGTGGCCGTCAGGTGATTGCCGCCAAAAAACGTGCAGATGAATTGTTACTCAGAAAAACCGGTCAGGTTTTTGTCAACGACCGTCCTAATATCATCACCGACAAACTCAGAAAAATCGTCCAAATACACCAAAGCCAAGCTGAAAGCTCTGCTTTCATTGTCGCGATTGCACACCTTGTAGTATGGATTTTTGCACTGATAGCGATATTTGTGGTCGGCACGAGCAAATTCAAACCCATCGCTAAGCAGGTCACCGAAAAAGTGACCGACCTAGAAGAAAAAATCGACGACGCGCTTAAAACCAAAACGCAGGCGCTCGAAATGGCCAGCAACAAAGACCGCTATCTGGCTTCTTTGATTGAAGAAATAAGAGCCCCCATTCATGGTGTGCTGGGCATGGTTAACTTGCTCAAGCAAACCAGTAGCGCCGAACAGCGCCATTATTACGCCGACAAAATCGAAAATGCCACCGCAACTTTGTCACACCTTGCCAAGCAAGTGCATGACTTTTCTCAAGCTGAATCTGGCGCACTGGTCATTGAAAAGAAAGAATTTTTAGTTCTTAAACTCATTGATGATGTGGTTGCCTTAATGAAACCTCGGGCCAAGAAAAAACAACTGCAATTGTTTGTTCGTGTGGCGATGGATTTCCCCCAGACCATTCTTGGTGACGAAAACCAACTGCGTCAAATTCTATTTAATCTGCTGTCTAACGCCATTCAGTTTACCGAAAAAGGTCAAGTCACTTTATCGGTTAGAGCCGAAACCCAAAACAACAGCAGCTTGACCATGCATATATCGGTCATTGATACCGGCCCGGGTTTGTCTGACGAACAACAGACCAAAGTCTTCCACCCGTTTGAGCAGGTTGCCCAGAGCGAAACCCATACAGTTGGTGGTACAGGCCTAGGTTTGACCATAGTTAAACAACTGTTAGAACTGATGAACGGCACCATCGAATGTCGCTCTCAGGTAGGCAATGGCACTACGTTTACTTGTCGTTTGCCCATCAGCGTGGTTTCACATTCTACCGGTGACCATGGTAATCAAGATTTCGTTGATAAACTGTCACGCTTGCGCGTGCTAGTGGTAGACGACGAACCGTCGATTCTTGATATCGTCAGCGCAGTGCTGAGCAAGGTTAACGTGCATGTTAAAACCTGTGAATTAGCCGAAGAAGCTTATTCTTATGTGGTGCACGAATATCAGCAAGGTCACGAAATCGACATCATCATTACCGACTGGGAAATGCCGGGTATGAATGGTGAGCAAATGGCCACCAAGATCACCGAGTATCTTGACAGTGCTGGTGTTGCGCCGCCGAAATTTATTCTACTCAGTGCTTTTAAAGCGGGTGATTCATCTAGTTATGAACGAACCATGTTTAACTCTGTTATTAAAAAGCCGTTTAAGGTGCCTGAGCTTATCAACAACCTGTTGATTGTTTCTCAGGTTGAGTTTGAGGTCGACAGTGAGTCAGTTGTGCCATTATTGCCACTTTCGGGTAAACGAGTATTACTGATTGAAGACCAACAAGTGAATCAGGTTATTGTTTCACAAATGTTGTCGGGTTATGGCATGTTGGTCGACTTGGCTTCGTCTGGCATCGAAGGCGTCAGAAAACTGTCTGACAACGATTATGATGTGGTTGTCACCGACATTCAGCTGCCGCTGATGGATGGTATCGAATTGACCCAAAACATTCGTAACATCGAAAACTGGGCCAATATTCCAGTGATAGGTTTGTCGGTTGAAGATTCATTGGCGCTTAAGCATCGTTGTCTTAACGCTGGTATGAACGCTTTTGTTACTAAACCTGTTAAAGCCGCGCAATTGCTCGATGAGATTGTGCCGCTAGTACAAATGGATGAAGCGAACGAAGAAAAGCCTGAAATGACACCCGATGCCGTTTTCAATCTGGCCAGAGCAATCGCCCAGTTTGATGGCAACCATCAATTATTGTCGGTGATGATGAAAAAATTCATCCTTCAGTTTGATTCACTAGAAAAACAAGTTAGGGCATTGTATCAAACCAGCGATTTAGAAGAGCTGGCGTATTACACCCATAACCTTAAAGGCACCTCAGATTCGTTGGCACTTGATCACCTAAGCCATTGTGCCGACACCATCACGGTGAGCATCAACAAAAAGAACACCGAAACCCTGCCACATCAACTAGATTATCTGATTAAAGTTTGGCTTGAATCTAAGCTAAGCATGGAAGAATATCTAAACAATACCGAAAAGCGTAATGGTGCCTAAGTACACTTTATTATTTGGCCATTGCGTTAACACCCAGCTATGAACTCCTCTGTCACACTGCTGCTAAACGACGAAACCTATCTCGAACAGGCGCAGCAGTTGTGCGCCAAATACCACTTTGAATTAACCGGCAAACCTGCCAGCAAAGGGTTCGAACTGAGCCTTGAGGCGGGCGTGTTGCAATTATTCAATCGAAATGAACCTAAACAGAAACCGATATTGGTCGATTTTGTTGCTGGTGCGAATGCCCACCGACGTAAATTTGGTGGTGGCAAAGGTCAATCAATAGCCAAAGCCGCAGGTATTAAAGCTGGCTATCTGCCGGTTGTTATCGACGGCACTGCTGGGCTAGGTAAAGACGCATTTGTACTGGCAAGCCTAGGGTGTCGCGTTACTTTGGTTGAAAGACATCCTGTGGTGACTGCACTATTGGCTGATGGATTGCGCCGAGCCTACGAAGATGCTGATATTGGCGACTGGATGCGTGAACGTATGGTTTTATCTGAACATGATCATATTGCTCAAATGAGTCAAACCAGCAAGTTGGCCGATGTGGTTTATTTAGACCCTATGTATCCCCACAGAGAAAAATCAGCGCTAGTAAAAAAAGACATGAGGGCATTTCAAACTTTGGTGGGCAGTGACCTTGATGCCGACGATTTACTAACGCCAGCACTGGCATTGGCAAGCAAAAGAGTGGTGGTTAAACGGCCCGATTATGCCGAGCCATTGGCTGGCCGTAAGCCATCTATGGCCATCGAAACCAAGAAAAATCGCTTTGACGTATATGTACTCAATGCCATGAAATCGTTATAGAAACCTAATCGCCAAACATCCGCTTTAAAACTATACAATCTAGGTCTGCTTGACCAAATAAACGAGAGAAAACAGTTACCTTATCCACAGATAAGGTTTAGACTTAAATCAACTAAATTACAATTTGACACATTTTTGTAATAGAACAATAAATTGATGGAAGCTTCATGAAATCAAACAAGTTAAAGCATGCCGCAGCAGTATTAACCGTCGTTATCGCGGCATCTGGTTGTGGTAGCACCGCACCAAAAATCTCCGAATCTGATATCTTAGCTGCCGAGCGCAGTGGCACATTAGTCACATTGTACTCGCAAGTACGAGATGGCACCGGTTTGGGAAAATCACTAAAACCGGCTGACAAGAGTGCATATCTTAAGAAAATTGGCGCTAGATTGGCCAGTCAAACTAGCCAAAAAATTCAGGCCGCATTGAATCAAAATCGCTTGAGTAACAACACCATTCCGATGTCTGTGGTACAAAACCAAAGAAGTCAGGTTGAGGTGATGCAAAGCTGGGATAAGGCTGAGTATCAAAACCTTTTGGCCAAACTCAATCAAGAAATGTCTGCCACCGAAAAAGCCATTGATGTTAAAAAGGCCGTTTTTGATGCCATAGACAGCAAAGATGTGACTAAAAAATTCAGCATGCTCAGTGAACTCAAAGCGCTGAACGGTAGCGCTAACCAAAGTGATTTGAAACAAATTGAAAACCAGTTATTGTCTGACAACTACGACTTAGTCGAGCAGTACGTTAGCAAAAGTGACTTTGACCGTGCCATCGGTCAACTGAAAAAACTAGTGAGCATTGCGCCAAATTACAAAGATGTGACAAGCAAACTGTCGGCACTTGAAAATACCGCGCTACGTGAGACTTTCATTAATTACGTGCGTGATGGCGAAACCGAAAAAGCCCGCAAGTTGCTCGACCTAATCGCTAAAGGGCCTTATTTTAACGATCAGAAAAGCGCCATTATGCCCTCGGCGATAGAACTGGCGAATTACTACATTGCAATGGCTGTTGAAGCCACTGGCGAAGAGAATTTGGTTGATGCTTATCGTTTGTTTACCCAAGCCAGAAGTGTTAAATCGCTGTTTGGTATACAAGCTGAAGAAGTGACTCAAGAATCTGATTTCATCGATTTTGTTTATGCCCTTTACGAAGAAGCCTATAACAAAAAATCGTTTGGTTTGGCGCTAGGTTACCTTTACGTGATTGAAGAGCTTCGCCCTGGGTTTCCTGAGCTTGAAACTTTTAAACGCCTTTCTACCGACAACGTGATGAATGAAGCCGTTAAAAGGGTTAGTACCACAGCCTTTAATGGCGATGATAGTTCACGCTCACTGGGCCGCTCGGTTTCATCAAAAATCACCCAGTTCGTTTTTGATACACTACCGCAAGACGTTCGTGTGGTTGAACGTGAACAGCTTAATGCCGTACTTAGAGAGCAAGAAATCAGTGCTTTACAAAAAGGCACTGGAGTACAAATAGACTCTGCCGATTTATTGATTCAAGGCACTATTTTAGAATCTAACGTCGAAACCACTAAAGACGACTCAAGCAAACAGATGCGAGTGGTGACTGAGCGTAAACAAGTGAATAACCCGGCTTATGGTCGTTGGCTTGAAAAATCGAGCAGCGAACGGGCCAAAGTACAAACCCCACCTCGTACCATCACCGACGAAGTCAAAGAAGACATCACCATTAACGTGACTTATGTGCGTAAAGTGGCGGTAATGAGCATTTCATACCGTGTGGTTGATGCTACGTCTGCCCGGGTTTTATTTGCCGATTCAGTGCAAGACAAAAAGAAAGTGTCGGATGAAACCACTCAAGGCGTGCAGCGCGGTGAGTTTGTAGCAGAGCATAAAGTGGCTGAGTTGCCGTCTGATTCTGAAATCTTGTCAGATTTAACCGTGACTTTGGCTAAACGAATTGGCTCAAAAGTGGTAGAGTTATTAAAAGACCCTGAAATCGACTATCAAACAAACGGCCAGAAATTGTATGACGAACGTAATTACGTTCAAGCAACCGAAGCAATGGCCAAAGCATTGGTTATGTCTGAGTCGAAAAACAAAGAAACCGCCGCGTTGGCGCAGCTTATACGGGAATATTCGGTAGCTGCTCGACTGGAAAACTAAACCGGGAGTTATTTTGTTTAAACAACTACTCCTCATCGCGTTAACAGCCTTTGCTGTTGGCGCGTCTGCTTATTCTGCCGGGGCGCAAGACCAAACCCCGGTTGACGCTGCGCCTAAAACCCAGGTAAGTGAGCCTCAAACCCCAACTAGTGAATCTTCACCTTCTGCTGATACCAAACCAGAACAAAAATACAAAGCCAAAAAAAAAGAAGATGAATCAATTATCGATTCAGTCTCTAAAACTTTGGGCGATGCTATTGGCATGCTGTCACTTGATGGACGCACCGAAGGCGATGAGGGCGTTCCTCGTATAATAGCGGTATTGCCAGCGGTAGGGCAGGGTGATGATCGTGAAAGAGACGACATTAGAACGGTTATACACAACAACCTCAGTTCAAAAAATTTCGACCTGCTAAAACCTTTTGATATCGACCGTAAATTGGCCGAGCTTGAACAAAGTGAAGGCAAAAAACACACCGATTATGACCCACAAGTACTGGCGCAAAAACTTCAGGTTGAAGGCCTTATATACTTAGACGTGCCCTTGGTCGAAAAAATCTACGCTGCCGCTTATGCCCACTACAAAATCACCATTCGTTTGAGCTTTTTTTCGAGTTTTGACAATAACTTTATCTGGGAAAAAGAAGAATCTATTGCCGAGCGTGAAGGCGGAATATCACTTAACCCATTGAGCTTCATCGCTCAGGCCATTTCGTCGGCACAGGTACTGACCGAAGCGGTTAGACAAACGTTGGTCGACAAGTTGGCGCGAATTTTTGCCTCTGAAATTCCTTTTCCAATTGGTAAGCGTGCCAAAATAAAACCGGTGAGAATCGAACTGGCTTTATCTAACGAAGGTGATGGGCCCTTTAGAGCGGGCGACGAAGTCACCGTGGTTATGCGGGCCGAACCCGGCCTTGCGGCAACCTTTGACATAGGTAACAAATTTGTTGGGCTGAGGTTGGCTGAACAAGGTGAGGGCGAATATGTTGGCCGCTATGTGGTTAACGACAGCGACAATGCTGACGGCCTTATTGTTAGAATTAACGCCACGCGAATTGGCGACACAGCAGAAATTGTTTGGAGTGTGCCCGGGCGCATCAGCATCGATACAGTCGTGCCTGATGCAATCGCTAGCCTTGAATCTTCTCCTGTTAAAGATGCCATTAAATTGACTTGGCCGAGCGAGTCAACCAGTCACGAAACACTGACCTATCACATCGAAAGAGCCGACCCACAAACGGGTCTCTACAAAGAAATTGCCGCCATTAACATTCAAGAGTACATCGACAGCGACATAGTAGAAGGCAACAACTACCATTACCGGGTTTTCGCTCAGGATGAGGCTCGCAATCAAAGTCCATACGCCAGTATTCAAGTCGCCGCTGTAGGCGTTGGCCCTACGAACATTGAAGAAGATATGATTGCCGATACCACCTTTTATGCGGTGGCCAGCCCTTACATTATCGACAAACCGATTCGAGTGTTGCGTAATGCCACATTGACTTTATCGCCGGGTACCATTATCGAGTTTGTAGGCGAAGGTAAACTTGAAGTTTTAGGACAACTCAAAGGCATGGGCACCAAACAATCGACCATTTCTATTTCGGGCGAACCGTGGCAATTGCTGTTCTCTAATACTGGAGAAAATCAAAGCCAGTTTAGTTACACCAATTTTGATAACGGCAATATTAACGTCAATCAATCGGCAGTTGCTTTTGACAACATCACATTTAAAACCATGCAAACCGCGGTGGCGCTGAGCAATAATGGCAAGTTGAGTGTAACCCACAGCCAGTTTTTACAAAATGATACCGGATTACTGGTCGAAGATGGCCAATTAACATTGAACGATGTGAGGTTTGTCGCCAACAAACAAGCGTGGAAAATCACCGGTAGACAAGAATATACCGCTACTAATTTACGCTTTGAAGACAATGACTTACACGTGGCCAGTGTAAAAGACATGGTGGTCAAAGATGCGGTGTTTAACGACCTGGATTATCAAGAATTATTAAGCAAGCTCGAAGGACCCGTTAAGGTTGATTTTAGCGGCGCTTCTGACAAAAATAACCTACAAAAAATTTGGTTAAAAGACCGATGGTTGGTGGTGCTTGATTCGGCCAAAGCAGGTTTGTGGCAAGAAACCCATGATGCATTATCGGTGTTGCGTAACCATGCCCAAGACCCGAGAATGGACGAATTTAGCGAAACGCTGAATTTTATGATTGGTAAACCTGTGGGTAAATCGAGTGGTTTCATTCTCACTGTGCAGCGTTTTGCCAAACGCAATGAAAATGGGCGATTGTGGATTCAAGAAGTTAAACTGCCTTTTTCAAAAAACACCATAAAATCAGATGGCTACATTAAAAAACAAGCGGCCAAAAAGCTCTCTAACAGTTACCTTAAAGCTAATTATCCGGGTTTACGACCCGCCCAGCTGCGTAAATACAAACGTAAAGTCAAAATGGACAAGCATATTGTTGATTCACAGGTAATTTACGCCACCAAAAAAGGATTGTTTTTACATGTTTGGTTGGCCAATTATCTTGATATGGACAAAATCAATCGCAGCCTAACATTGGCCGGACTAATAAAAAGAGAAAACAGCGAATTGACCATAGGTTTACTCAGTCAAACCGATGTATTTGAATTTGAAGAGTTAATTGTTAAAGCGTTGAAAAAGCAGGGCATCAAATATATCTCATTGGGTAGCGGCAGCTACGGCAAACCGGCGCAGTTAAAAGCGCAAAAAATGGGTGCCAACATAGTGCTCGAAACCGCTGTAGTGGTCGACGAAACCAAGTCGGGTATCAGCAAAAACCTCAAAATGGTCGACGTTAACCTAGTGCTTGATTTATATGACGTTCACACCAATAGCACGTTAGATCACCTTACTGCATCGGCAAATGCGGCTGGGTTTAAGCAGCGCGAAATCGTCAACAAAGCAGTTATAGAATCGTATGGCACTGTGGAGTCTAAATTGCTGTCGGCGTTGTGGTCGGCAGATGACGTGGTGGTTGAACACAAAAAAGAGCGATTAAAACGCGAGAAAATTGCCAAAGCTAAGGCTGAAAAAGAGCGCAAGGCTCGTGCCCGAGCAGAGAAAAAACGATTGGCCAAAGAAAAGGCTGCCAATGAGAAAAAAGCTCGTTTAGCCCGCGAAAAAGCCGCCAAAGACAAAGCGGAAAAAGAACGATTAGCCCTTGAAAAAGCAGCTAAAGATAAAGCCGAGGCTGAGCGTATTGCCAAAGAAAAGGCGGATGAGAAAGCTAAAGCTGATGCCGAAAAAGCCAAACTCGCACAAACACCCCCTGAAAGCTCTGGTCAAAAGCAACAAAATGTCACAGTAACCGACATCGAGCCGTAGAAAAAACAACCATTCAAAAGCATAGCTATGGGGCGTTATACATAAGTAATGTATACTGCTGCCCTTATGCTCACATCATCGAATTCAAAGGTAATTAAACCATGCTAAAGCAAGCCATGATCGACTCCCTTAATACCCAGATCAACCTAGAGTTTTATTCCTCTAACTTGTATTTGCAAATGAGTGCCTGGTGCGAAGACAACGGTTTTGAAGGTGCAGCCATCTTCATGCGTAAGCACGCAGTAGAAGAAATGGAGCACATGAATCGTTTATTCACTTACGTTAGCGAAACCGGCGCGATGCCATTGATAGGCTCAATAGCGGCTCCTCCGGCAGATTTTAAATGTTTGTCTGAAATCTTTCAGCAAACCTATGACCATGAGTGTGAAGTCACCGAAGCCATCAACAAACTGGCCCACACAGCCTTTACCAGCCAAGACTATTCAACGTTTAACTTCTTACAGTGGTATGTGTCTGAACAGCACGAAGAAGAGAAGTTGTTCAAAGGCATACTCGACAAAATCGAACTGGTTGGTAGCGATGGTAAAGCTTTGTTTTTCATCGACAAAGATTTGGCTGAAATGGCCAAACAGGGCAGCGGCAGCATCATGTCGCCCGAAGCCGAGTAAAGAAAATGTCATCATGGGACGTTATCATCATAGGCGCAGGCGCTGCGGGATTGATGTGTGCAATAGAGGCGGGCAACAGGGGCCGAAAGGTGCTGGTGCTCGACCATGCCAAGCGGGTAGGGCAAAAGATCATCATGTCGGGTGGAGGGCGCTGTAACTTCACCAACATGTACACCGAGCCGCAAAACTTTTTGTCTGATAACCCCCATTTTGTTAAGTCTGCGCTAAAAAGATACACCCAGTGGGATTTTTTAGCGATGGTCGAGAAACATCAAATCGACTATCACGAGCGCAGCCACGGCCAATATTTTTGCCTCGACAGCGCCAAACAAATCGTTCAAATGCTACTCGACGAATGCGAACAGGCCAAAGTGACTGTTAAGCTGCGAACCGAGATTGTAAAAATTGATCAGCAAGATGATGGCTTTGAACTGAACACCACATCTGGCGACTTACAGTGTGAGTCTTTGGTTGTGGCTACTGGCGGCCTGTCGATGCCAAAAATTGGCGCCACGCCTTATGGTTATAAAATCGCAGAACAGTTCGACCTTGAAGTATTAAAAACCACCGCAGGCTTGGTGCCATTCACCTTGCACACGCAAGACAAAGAATGGTTATCGCCTCTGTCAGGCATCTCGTTCGACGCTGAGGCCAGCTGTAACGGCACAACGTTCAAAGAAGCTTTGTTATTTACCCACAGAGGCCTTAGCGGTCCTGTAGTACTACAAATCTCCAACTACTGGAACCCCGGCGACGAAGTCGTTTTCAACCTGTTGCCAGACATGGATTTGGCCCATGCGTTGAGTAAATCTAGCCCTGAACAAGAACTCAAAACCGTCTTAGCTCAGTGGCTGCCAAAACGTTTTATTACTCAAGTACTCGAAGCCAAACACCTTGAAAGCAAACCGATAAAACAATACAACCACAAAGAGCTGCAAGACATTTGTGACTACTTCCATCAATGGAAAATCAAACCCAACGGCACCGAAGGCTATCGCACCGCTGAGGTCACGCTTGGTGGTGTCAATTCTGATGAATTATCGTCAAAAACCTTGGAAGCGAAAAAGGTCAAAGGCCTGTATTTTGTCGGCGAAGTTGTGGATGTTACCGGTTGGTTAGGCGGGTTTAATTTCCAATGGGCATGGGCTAGTGGTTGGTGTGCTGGGCAGTTTGTTTAGGTTGTGTATAATAAAGTTTGCCTTTAAGTACGGTTACAGAATGAAAGTAGCCCTATTTTCACGTCAATGGATTTTTATCACTCGGCTCTTGCTGTCTGTAACGTCAATCTCCCCGGCATGTTTAAAGTTGAATTCAAAACCTTCCTTGGTTTGTTTGCCTATATCGTCCTTAGTCCACCATCGCATCTTACCGGTGTGGACTGTGTAGTCGTATTGCCTCAGTGTGCTGTTACTGTCGTCCACCAAGTAAGGGGTAATAAACCATTCGTCTTTAACTGGTTCGGTCAATACTAGGTACATCGTGTTTTTGTCTTTGGAGATATCTAAAGACAAATCGCTTAGCAATTGCAATTCTTGAAGCTGTGCTGTCACCGCTCGAATGCTCTGCGCGGTGGGCATCATGGCGATGGGGGCTTGCCCAGGAGGGCCAATAATGAATCCTGATTTGCTGGTTTTCTCGGCACTGCCGGTGATCTCTATTAGGATAAACTGCCCGCTTGTGGGAGTCGGCAATGGGGTTTTTATTACTGAGAACAATATTGCCAAAACGATTGAGGCACCTAAAGCGCAGGAGATAATATCGAGTAGAGACATGCCTATGTTTGGATCCCTATTCCTCATGGGGATACGCTCCAGTCGTTGCCGTTATAGATTAGCGTAACTGTGGCGTTAGTTTTGAACGATTTAACACCGAGGCTGTTGGCTCTTTTTGCTTGCAGTTGTGCAGGCTTACCCACCGGACACTGTTCAAAAACCACCTTACGGTTTTCTCTGGCGAGCGGGTCGAGTACCAGCAGTAAAAAGCCATAGGCCGCTTTTGTTATCTTAATTTCTTCTGCTGTGTTGTTGTAACTAGCGCGGTTTTGCAACTGGCAATCTGAAGGCAAGTTTATTACGTGTAGAGTCGGGCTATTGTTTTGTGCCGGATTTCCCCCGATGCTTTTTGCCGCTTCTTGCTTAGCTTGGCTGATAGTATCTGGCTCTTCTAAGGTTCGGGCGCCGTCGTGAGACAAGGTTGCGAAAATAAAAAACAGTACAATCATACCGCCTAAGGAACATGATAGCGTATCGAGAAAAGACAGGTTAATTTGTCCTTTTTGCCTGCCTCTGATGGTTTTTTGTCGGTTCATCAACGCCCCCGATTAAGTAATAATTTAGCTTCTTTTATACTTGCCCAATAAGAGCAGGCGAATACCGGTAGGCTGCATACCAAGGCAATAAGCGTTGTATCAAATGCCACGCTGAGCAAGGATGTGACTTGGTTGATTGCCTCGCTTTGCTCTGCCGCACCTTTGGCGGTAACTACCGAGTCGGCATCACCCAAGGCTAGACTTATTCCCACCACAGTTCCTATAAAGCCAACGCTAGGCAAAGCCCATAGCACGTAGTCCACTGAGCCGTTAACTACCTGGTTGAGGTAGGTTTTCGCCTCGCTCAATTGCTGATCGCCTAGCTCAGAGATATGCTTGGCCAAGTTGGGAAACAAACCAAATGGATAAAGGTAGGCCAGTCTGACACTAACCAGCATCATGCCGAAAAAATACAGCATAAAGGTGACCAGTTGAATAGGACCTTTGATCATCTGTAACATTCGCTGGTATGGGTAGATTCCTTCTTGCATTTTTCTGACGTAGGAGATGAGTGCTTCTTCGAGCATTGGACCACGTTCCTTGTCTTGGCGGAAAAAGCTTTCAGGGTCTTGTATAGCGTTATTGCCTTGCTGATTAACTCCCCATGAGACATAAGTGCGCAAACCTCTAAATATTTGGGTCGGGGTTACGTCATAGTAGCTGCCATCAGGTTTGGGTAATAATACGTTTTCTAAATATTGCCCGACAACGGCGTACTCAGTGCAGTTTTCGGCATTTTTATCGATTAGCGCAGCTAGCATTTTTTGAAACTCCTCGACCGGGGTTTTACAACCTTCGATAATCTTAGGTGACAGTAAGGGCGCAAAGATAAACATATCGGTGCTTATTGCCGCTTCTGTTGGTTTTTCGATAAATGTCTGAACCACTTGTTTGCGTAACTGCCGCAGCTTTTCGCCAGTTTTATCACTGTCATCGGTATAGGTGTTGTCCGCTGAAAAAGTAGTAAAGGCGGTGTGCAATTTGCTCTTTCTGTCTTGTACTTGCTGCTGGCGAGTTAATTTTGCTAAATGTGGTCCACCATAGCCAGACTCTTTTATCAAGGTATTAATGACCGAGTAATTGTTAAAATGGATTTGAGCTTTGTGTTGCAAGGAGCCGTAGGCGAAGTGCAAAAAGGCTACTGCGATAGCGTAGGCTAGTACGAATGCCGCTATCACGAACCACAGTCGTGCCGGTGTTAGTTGAGTTAAATTCACAGGTACTGCGCTGTACTTTTCTTTTGCGGCAGCCGATAACCCAAAGATTATGGCAATCAGTGTAAATAGTGCCAAATACATAAGGTAACTTGGTAGTACGTCTATCATCGCTTCTTTCATTGTTGCTCCTTGGTGTTATCGACAGCCATCGGTTTCTAATGCTGCACGTGGGTTTGCGCGCCAGCCACGTGTTTGCCAGTTGTTGTTCAGCAGCGTGTCGAGATAATTAAAGCCGCCATCGTGTTGATTTAGGTCATTGTGCTCGGATGAATTGACTGGGATAAAGAGGCGTTTCATGTCATCGTCCCAGTAGTTTTGAATGCTTTGCCAGTCACTATTGAGTACCGCTAGGTTAGCGTCATTCTGACAGTTCAGTTTAGCATCGACAAAACGTAAACGCCTTTTGTCGTTGTTATAATAAATCATGCCGTATGCCGGGGTTTCGCTGCCCATCAATTGCACTGACTCAATTCGCTTAATGTCATTGCTACGTACCGTAACTAACACTTCGAACCAGCGATTGTTTTTGGCGGTTCGAGTAAACTTTTTCATATCGAAAGGTTTTGGAGAAGCGTACAAATCGGTTGCTATGAACGGTGTCCCTTGTTTTAACCAATAGGATTTGAATTGGGCATTGGTGTTTTCTTCGTTGTTTGGATAAATCGCTACCATTTGATTTTCGTCACTTTTAAGTAACGTGCCACAGGTATTTTTAAAGCTTACTGGCAATACTGTGCAGTGTTTTTTTCTTATTTTTAGAAATTGGTCGAGATGTTTGTTGATCAACTTATCACAGTTAAATTCCGAACTGCTTGATTTAATCAAATGTAAAGCTGGGCGGTTAAAGGTTGAAATGTACTGATGTTGGTCTCTTTTCAAACAAACCACATCGGGAATACTACTGACTTGAGTTTCTATGTTCTTTGCGTATTTTATCAACTCCAACGCCACTAAGTCAGCAAAGGGCATTGAGTATTTCGACAGTTCAAAGCCTGCTGTAATACGTTTGGCCGTAGATGTATGCAAAGCTTGCCCCTTGTTGGTGATTACTTGGTCTAGATTATCATTGCCTTTGGCAATATGAATTTTGGTATTAGATGCTGCTGAAAAAGTCAGTAATCGAGCGTTGCTGTTGGATAACGCTATTGGTGGACTAATTGAATAGACATTAAAGTTTATTGCCTGTTTTGTCGGGCTGTTAGTTTGTTCTTTTCTTTTGTTTCTAACATTTGGCCCACGAGGTAAGTTAAATCCATTGAAGGAACCCTGCCATAATTGGTTGAGACTAGCCCGGTCGTATATCACAAGCTGGTTTTCACTACCGTTAAAAAAGGCAGCAAAAACCAACTTAGATTGTATTTTTAACATGCCCAAACGGTTACGGGTTACCGAGGGCGAACCTGCTAGGCGACCGAATAAAATAGCAGCTACATTACCGGGAGTTGGCATATATTCGTTTACTTGGTAAGGAATATCCTCACATGTTTGGCCAAGTAAACCGCCCAGCGGTTTGAATTTGTCTACACACCTTTCGCGATACTTGGTGACTTCTACCCAAGCATCATCCCAAGCGCCTTCGGTCAATGACGGCGGCGGTAGCGGTTGTCTTTTTGCAACTTTTTTGGCGCCAGGTGGAATGTTTGAAACCGGGTTGCCCGTTTCACCATCTTTAGCTTCGGTGCTTTTTCGTAGGCTATTGAATAAATCAAAGTCGAAATCAGTGGGCAGGCCCAAAGCTTCAAATGCCAGCAGTTCGTCGAAAATCCGTTGGGGCGTCACGCCGTTTATTGATGAAGTAGTAAAACGAAGTTTGCCATTAAGGCCAAATATCTCGGCTTCACCGGTAACAGCTACTTGTTTGTGATTACCCGCCACGTCGATGGCGACTTTAGTCAAACCTTTGACACCACGTTCGACACTAAAGCCGAATTGTGGATTACCCAGCTTTTGATCTGATTCTACTGTTAAAAGTTGCTTCGATAGTGGCGTATCGACTTCGACACTGAAATCGGCTTCAAGCAGTCTACTCATTGTCAACTGAGCACTGGCTGACGCCAATTTGGCACCAAAAAGCTCACCTTTGCCGTTGGCGTAAACATAAGGGGCTGGGGCTTTATCTTGAATGCGTAGTTCGCCGTTAATGGCAATCAAATCTGATAGCATCGGTGTGGTGGTAATGGTGGTTTTGAAAAGGCGCTGAGGCACATCCACTAACACCGTGCTACTGGCAACCGATAGTAGGTTGGCCAACATCAATTCGCCGTTGAGTTCGAAGGTTTTATCTTTTAGGCCGATAAGCCCCTGACCAGAGATTTTGATAAACTTGGCGGTGGCCGCACCGGGGGTCATGGTCAATGCTGCGTTAAAACCGATTTGGCGTTTTTCCATATCGAATGAGGTACCCAAATCGCCAAACGAGACTGGCGGCACGTCGTACCAACCAGGCACCTGCAAAGTGATAGGTCCCCTAAATGAGACTTGTTTACCTAGAGTAAAAGCCGCTTTAACCGACAAGTCAAGCAATGCCGGCCTGATATCAGCGATGAGATATAACTCTACACCGCCATCTAACGAATAAAAGGGTGAGTCGGGCACAATAAATTTAAACGGCCATTGTTGGGTCAGTGCGCTTAGCAGGTTACCTAAATCGGGCGGGCCGACTTTGATGCCAGAGGTTGAAACCTGAACCTGCAAAATGACAGAAAACAACTCTGAATCGGTCTTCAGGGTAAAATCTAAGGCAAAGTCTTTAAGGTTCTTATTTGCTTTGCAGGACTCTATATTGAAATTAGTGATGCTGGTATTGGGGATAAAGTCGATGGTTTTGGCTTTTTTCTCCAAGAAACCGCACAAGCTGGTTATCATTGCATTGAACAAAAGTGGCTTTAAATCACTAGCAACATCTATTGTGAATGTTTCACCGAGGTCGGCAATAGTGACCGAAGCCTCAAGTGGGAATGGTAGAGCCCCTGCTTGATAGCTAATATCGGCGCTAAAGGCGTGTTCGTTAAAGCGTTCGTTGCTGACAGTTAATCCGTCAAACTGCTGCTCAAGCTTATCGGCCAATACTGCTTCGATTCTTGGGTCAACAACCAACTTTTTAAGGTTGAGCTTTAGTCCGCTTTTATCGGCTTTCATTTCAAGCCCCGAGCGTATAGTAAAGTTTTCGTTGAACAATACAAACGACGCAGTAATATTGGCCGATCTGGGTGGACACCTTTGGTCTATGGTCAGTGGAAGGCCCAAAAACGAGACGGCTGAATCGCGTATTTTGGCGCAAATTTGCTTGGTTTGCAGCACTAGGTCTTCTTTAAAAGTTTCTAAGCCCTGTTTTGCTTGCGCCTGTAACGCTTTGGATTGCTCGTTAACAAATTCTTTACGCTGCTTCTTTAGGTCGTAGCTCAGGTTTTGATAAAGTGCTTTGGGGTCTTTTAAATCATTCAGGGAAATACAAAAGCCATCGTTGTGGCACACTTGCGGGTTACCGTTGTTATAGTCAATACCGGCTTTGGCTAGCTGCGCTTTAAATTGAGTTTCCATTTCGCCGCGCACTTTATCTGCTTGTGCCTTAACCAACTGCTTGGTGGCGTCGATGTAGTCATCTTTAAGTTTGCCTATATTGCCAGGATTCTGGCATAGGGTGCTCAAATCGCCTTCGTAACCCAACGTTTCTATTTGGTCCACACAAATTTGTTGGCCAACTTTAATCGCCACCGCTGGCAGCTTGCGCAAGCTTTCATCTGTAAAGGTACGCATCTGTTCGGCCCACTGTAACACTGCTTTGATGTCATCTTCGGCTGCTGGTAGGCCAAGGGCCTGCAAAAGTGCTTTACGGGTATGCTTAATATAGGGTAGTTGCTGTGCAGTAAAATCATTAAGCTGTTGGGCAAAACGATTATTTAGTTGTTGTCGGCAACTCGCGGGGTCGGAACATGAAAGATCAAAAGTGTCGAGGTGAGATTTGAACTGCTGCCAATAGGCTGTTTGCAGGTATTTGCCCACACAGTCGGCAAAGCGACGATGAGCTTCGATGTTGGGTATGGTTTTGGCCAA
The DNA here is from genome assembly GCA_938085045.1 of uncultured Alteromonadaceae bacterium. Taxonomy (GTDB): domain Bacteria; phylum Pseudomonadota; class Gammaproteobacteria; order Enterobacterales; family Alteromonadaceae; genus JABSOG01. The sequence continues at coordinate 8,737 of CALKGI010000046.1, read as the reverse complement.
GCTTTGTAAAACCGAATCTTGTTGGGTTGGCGGTTCTACCAAGTGTAGGTCTTTACAAACCTCGGTAGCCTTTGGTCGCTGGTACTTGGCAATGGATTCAAGAAGCTTCTTCGGTTGCCAGCTGTTAACTTGCTGTTGAAATTCCAATTGGGTGACTTGTAGCGCTTGTTTTGCCAATGGTTTGGCGTAGGCATCCAATGCAAAGGCTAATTCTGGTTGATTGCACAGCTCGCGATTGTGGTTAAAGTAACGATAGCAAAACGCCTTTACTGGTGTTGAGGATGTCAAACTGCTGAGTACTTGGCGTTTAAAATCGTTTTTTTGCAGGTCTTCAACAAGTCGATCAATCTGTTGGAATTGTTGTAACTTTTCCTTTAACTGCTCGGTGTTACCTAACTCGATGGTATCGCTTAAACTTTGTTCAAAATCAATGTGTATTCCACTGCGGTGCTGTTGTTCGCTTAGCTTGATGGTAAAACGAGCCTGACCGGTTGCAGCATCGATTTGAGCGTTAAGTTTGTCGATTTTTAGGGTCTGCGGCAAAGAGCGTATCTGCGCTTCAATTTGTTGTTGTTGTTGGTGGTATTTATCCAAACCTGTTTGCATTTTCTGGTGCTGTAATTCGCTGATTGCAGTGGCCTTTTGCAGTGCCCCTGTTACAACTTTTGATAATTCCTTGGGGATCTGCCCCGGTTTATCCAACCATTGCCAAACGTTTTGCTTTAATGTTTGGGAGAGTTGAGTTTGACTTTTTCGCAATAAGCCATCGATAACCTGTTCGCTCAAAGCTGCCGTGTTATCACAGTTGTATCTCGCGCAATGATTGACGATGCTGTCGTTTATCGCCAATAAACTGTGGCCCGTTAACCCAAGGTTTTTCAATATGTCTTTAGCAGCCGCCGAGGCATTTATCAATAGTTTACGATTGCTGTCGCGCCGCAAAAAATGGAGCAGAGCAGTTTCTATAACTTGACGTTTGACGATTTGCTTGTCGGCACTGATTCCTTCTACTGCTTGGCGTAGTAAAGGAAAGTGGCTGCGCAGTTGGTTGTGAATTACTTGCGAGGCGGTACTAAACGTTTTATCAACAGACTCACCTTGCACCTGCAACCAGGCTTGCTTTGTAGCGGCCTCTTGGGCGATAGCAATATAAGTATCAATATCGCTATTTTTCAGCTCGTTGGGCAGTTGACTAGTCAACACGATTTGCTTACTGATCACATCTTTCAAGTGCTTATTTGCTTCTTTGATTTTGCCACGCAACGTCTCAGTGGTTATCAAGGCCAAGCTTTGTTGGCTGTACTTAGGAATTTGCTGCACCAAGCTTTTGATGATTTGGCTGTCAATAAGCAAAGTGTCAATGGTGCTGTTGTCATGGATCTTCTTATTCAACATTGCTTCGATGGCTATTTGGGTGTCCGTTGACCTTATATCGGCATTTTTTAAAATGTCTTTTTTAAGGGACTGCTGAAGCGTTTGTTGTGCCATTATTATGTTTTTAGTTGAAGTTTTAGTCTTACTGCCGTCAAGGTTGTTGGCCAAGATGTATTTAAACTGCTCAGCATCAGGCGTAATGTATTGGAGTTGTAATTGTGAGGCGTCGCCTAGTTTGCCTTGTGCACTAAAAGCAATGCCGCTTGATTTATCGCTAAAGTGGTAATTAAGCTTAAGTGGGTGAAGTGTATGCAGGCCGATATTGGTTAAATTGGCATTGGGTAGGGGAGTTGGGCTTGATAGCTGGGCGTTGCCACCTTTAGTTAGTGCTTGGTTGGTTTTTGCTATGATCTTCAACAATGCCGTTTGCGACTTCTTGGCGACGCGTTGACGCAACTGTGGCAGCGTTTGTCGGTCTGATAGTGTTATGGTTGTATTACTTGAATTATTCGAGATAATCTCGGCTGTTAATTCTAAAGACAGCCCAAAGCCATTCTGCCAATCGACACCTTTAAACGCTAGTCCCATATATTTAGGGATCCCCAGTTCATGCAGTGTATCAGTCATTTCACTTTCTCGGGTTTGCCAATGAGCATTTTGCAATGCGTTTTTGGTTACAACCAAGCTCGGAACCCCGTTACTTGCGACCAAGTTAACTTGAACACTGGGACTGCGTAAACCCAACGGCCAAGTTCGGGTTTGATAGGCAGGGGTTCTCTCTTCGAGTTTATCTGTTTTGGCCGTCAAGTAATGGGCAAAACCTGCATCATCCAGGGCGCTGATCTGTAACTCAAAAGGCATATTTTTACGCCATTGCCATTGCTTGTTTTGAGAGTCATAGCTGACCTCAACCAAAGCCTTAACTGCCGCGCCGGTAGTTTGGGTCAGATTTCTATTGCCTGTAAGCCTGCCCAACAGTTTGACAGAGTTATTTTCATTACTCGCCAGAAGTAACTTACAACTAGTGTTTGTTTTATCATTACAGGTAATTCGATCAGTTGCCGTTAGTTGGTAAAGTTGGGCTGTTTTGTTGGCTTGTTGCGTTATTGTTGCCAGTAACTGCATAAAGTTGCCTTGTGTGGCGGGGGCGTTTAAATGCGTAAGTAATTGCTTGAGTGGTGTTTGCAAACTAGTGAGTTCATCACTGATAGCGAGGCCTGTTTGATGACGCATACGCGTATGACTGTTATATAGTGCATATAATCTGGCATCGAGTTCGCTTTGCGTCAATTTGGTCAATGTTGGTAAGTATTGCGAGCATACCGATTCAGTGTTTGCGTTATTTTTGCGTAGGGCATTGATACAAGTTGTTTTTTGCGCCAGGGTCGCACGTTCTTTTTCGTTTAACTCGATCACTGCGTTGAGCGGTTCGAGTGATATCCCCAGCCACTGTTTGCTTGCTTTGCCTAATTGAAGCAATTGCACTGCAAGCGTGTGATCGAGCCTGTGTTGCTGCTCGCTTAATTTTGCATCGTCCAGCAACGCGCATATTTGTCCGGCAAAAACCGCCTCGATCTCGAAGCTATCTATCATGTCGCTGGCATTGCGGTATTTTTCCAGTTGCGTGGCTATGTTTTGCAAAGCAGCGCTGTCGAGCCAAGGGTAAATCGAATTAAACTGCACTGCGGCCTTTGGTACGCCTTGTCGTTTTATCTGGGCTACAAGATGGCCTTTGATTTTTTCTGGTTGTAAATCAAAAGCATCATGGAAGTATTCCGATCTGGCTAACGCTTGACAGGCTTGCATGTCGTCTGTTTGGCCTGAGTTTAGCGTGAGGTCGCTAAGGTATTGTAGGTGTCGCTGTAACTGGGTATTAAGTGTTTGTAATTCCGTTGCAACAGTTTTTGATATCTTCGCGGAAGGTTGCCAAATGGGGTGGCGAGTATCTTTACAACTGGTCAGTAATAACCCTAAACAGAGGGTGAGAATGATTGAGGTCTTGTAAAATAAATGGTTCACCGTACTTGGTTCCTTGGCCGATTATCACTATGCTATATAAAACAGTATAGTTGTTTTGGGAAAAAAACGAGTCGGGAGCGAGCTAATGTCTTATTTATTCATATCTAAAAAAATCAATCATAAACTCAGTATGATATTACTGTTGCTGTTATTCTGCCCATCGGTATTTTCGGCAAATCTAGACCCATCATGTCTGAAATCACTACAAGTAAAAAATAAAAAGGTCACACTGGACAATCGAACTTTGAGTTGTCCTCTATTGGAAGCAAGCCGCGGCCAGCTGTTTTTAAAGGCATCTGAGCTTTTGAATTCGGATGGCATTTCGGCAACTAACACTTCTTTGTTGGCAATTGCAGCGCTTGAACTTGAACTCGACAAAGACAAGAAAATGCTAAAGGCTGATAAAGGTGACTACATAGAGTCGGTTTCGGTTGGCAATATCATCGCAACGATGGGTTTGATTGGTTGTCCCTCGTCAGCTGGCTTGGGTTGTGTTGTTTCAGTTGCCGGTTTTGTATGGGCGAAGTACGGCATAATAAACGGTGCGGCCAGTATTGCGACGAAAAAGAAAGCCATCAACGAGTTGAAGCAAAGACTGACCAAGATTAAAAACACTAGCCAAGGCGCGCTAAATATCGCTGCCAAAAAAGACCATCTTATCGGTCAGTTCAATCAACTGTGCCAAACTATCAAAAAACAGTGTTTATAAACAATAGTGGGTGGTTGACGGCATTGAATAATTCAAAACCTGTGATAGTTGTTAATAACGCTGGGTATATCAATATTGAAACCAGAAGGCGTTTGTGAATTGTCTTTATTCAAGGATGAAATATCATCAAATTTCTTACCTGAAGTTGTAAGGAGAGTAGAGTCATTTTCTATGGACCCGTTTTGTATCTTTAAGACTAATAATGCTGCTATCGCCTTGGTGTATCAATTGTTTGGTTTGTGCTTGAAGTGGATAAGTTCAGTTAGCACCTTGGCTATCAAGTAGTACCAGTTGATTGTCATGAACAATAAAGGACCCCCGATGACTGCGTATTGGCTAGTTCGGCAATGATTTGTGTTTATTTTATTTAAAGCCACTTGTTGGCGTTGTTGATCTGTGATTTTTAACAACAGTGAATTTTCTCCTGTCCATTGCAACACACTCAAGAAATTAAAAGGTACGAAGATGAGTGAATTGAGCCTTTGATCAACAGTAAGAGCTAGCATCTTGCCATTTTTAGACCAAGTCAATGACTAAATATGACTGCTGCTGGGGAAGTGTGTGATCGCATTTTGCTGATCCCCTTGGTTAAGTTATATTTGAAATGAACCACTTAACCTTGAAAATAAAGGTCATGTTATCACTTGAAGGTTGATATTTTCCTTTGAAATTGGTAACTGCGCTGCAATATTGTTACTGCCTATTCTGGTTCTTTATATGGAATTCGGTTTTATTGGCCAACATCACACTGATCCTATCCAACAAACAAGAAGCTACGCCTGCATCATAATGTATCGTAATGGTGCATTAAGACTTATAAGTTGGGCAAACTTTATTGTCTGAAATGCCAAAGTCGGGCAAACTTTATTGTTTCTACACAAGGTGTGTCAAGGGTTAATAAAGCAGGGTCGGATTTTACCTGCCAGCCCGTACTTTTAAGTTGGGTTTCGACTAATCTGTATTCAGACATAGATAGTGTTCTTTTGGTTTTTCTGGCTAATTTATTAGGCGCCGTCAAGGTATCAAATAATTAAATATCAAAGCAATCAGTTAACGTGCCGAATTCTTTTCGTCTTGGTTGTTACGGCACTTTTTCAACAAACGTCATAGTTTTCAAAATATGCCCTTATTTTTTCGCGATTGTTATACTTGTTGATACACATGTATCCATCAGCTTCTAATTCTAGCCATTTGGAAATGGCGGCTTTAATAGCAAAGTTATCTTTTTCAGGGTCTATCCCTTCCAGATACTTAATAGGCTGTTCGAGTAATTCGTCAACATACCATGTTTTTCTCAGTGGAAACGAAAAATCACTATCCTGATAATCATACTCAGGCAATCTATGACCTTTACAAAATTGAGATAACCATTTGCATTGGGATTGTTTGCCTATTAACCAAATACTATTGTTCATCATTATTGAAGCACAAGCCGCCATATAGGCTCTGCTTTTCCAACGATTAAACAGCCAGCCACCGCATATGTGTAGCCGAGAAATCGTTCTGCCATTGACCTCACCAATTTCTTCTTTGATCACAATCGCAGCGTTATATTCGTCATTGTCTCGGGGCAAATCGCTGTTCATCACATAACCTCGCAGCGCATTACCTGACGCTTTTAAAGCGCATAAAAATTCTTCACAAGCATTAAGACTTTGGTCAAAATGATGGGTCTCGTATGGTTGCTCTGTCGCGCCTTGCAACCACTCTAAGTTCACGGCAAATAATTTTGCCGCATCACGTAAAATGTCGTCGTCCAGATGTTTTAGCAGTTCACTGTCAATGCCAAAATGATGCAGCGTCAGTCCATGATCAAAAAATGAAGGGATTTGGTTACGGTGCACACCATGTGCTTCAAATAGCGTGATAAATCGGCCTGCAACTGATGCAGGGTACTCAATGTCAATGTAATTTGATCTAAATTTCTTAATTGCCAATATCGACGAGGGGACCAAAATAGTTAACCCAACAATGATGCTAATGATTGAATTTGTATTTGTTAACCAATCCATTACTTTGTTACTCCCATGTGTGCAATCACTTTGGCGATTTGCGCCTTGACTTGAAGTAATTTAGTTTCTTTTTTAGCCAGTTCACCGCTAATCAAATTGGCTGCACGTTGTTCACGTTGTGCGCCTGATTTAATGTATTTGTGTACTTGCCAGTCATACCCACTATCGAGCAGTTGTTGCTGGTCTATCACTGCATGTGTTATTTCCGGCGCGTCGATAGATTCGTTGACCAATTTATTAATATTGGCTATATCCAAGTCTGACAAGGATGACGGCGATTTTGTAATATCAATAAAAGTGACGGTCTGGTTTTCTTGGCTTTTGTCAATAAAGAGCAGTGCGGTCCTGATTTTTGCGTAAGGATAGAACGTGGAGTCTGGTAACCGAATAACGGCCTTTATTGCTTTGCTATCCGTTAATTCTTGTCTCAAATCGAAGTCGTCTCTGTAACCCTGATCTTTTCTGAATAAAAATCCTTCTGGCACAACAAAGGCAATTTTGCCATTTTCCTTACAAGTTAAAAGCGCGTGCCTTAGAAAAAAAGCCTCTTTGGTACCGCTGTCACTTCGGTGCTTGCTATTGACCACTTTGCCAAATGGCGGGTTGGAAACCACAAAATCATAGTGATTCGGTTTAACCTCGCTCAAATTGTATTGCTCCAATAAAATGGTCTCTGCTGCGCTATTGTTAATGAGTAACGCACGCATTTTCGCCAACAAATAGTGACACGTATCGAAGCACAAATGAGTGACTGCCAGCCTATTCTGGGGATTAGCGTTTTGTGCATATTCACCCCACTCACCAGTACGAGCGTTAAAGTCCAAAATACTACCGCTACCAGTGTGTATTTCACCAAAAAGCTGCTGGCTTATATCGCAAATGCTTGCGGGTGTATTGAATTGTCCTGTATCTCTGTAAATGCTGTCACTCATTATATGTAAACAAGTGTCAAAAGCTGACATTGGCGAGCTGTCGTCGAATATTCGCTTATTCAGCTCGTCATAAATCTGCGCTAGTTCGATTATTAATTTATTGACAAGTGATTTGATACCAACCAAATACGCACTAGTGGATTCATTTGTTGACAGCTCAACTATCAGGTACTGTAAAAGCTCAGAAAATGATTGCGGTTGCTTTTCTTGGTCTTCATAAGTGATGAAACGTTGTCGATAATGGGCATAAATAACAAACAAACTTACAAACTCAAGCTCACTCTTTTTAGTGCTGTTGGGTGCCGCTATTTCGATTGCGATATTCAACTGACAGAATAGATCTGTAACCGTTAGTTTCATGGCTTGCCCTCCAGGAATGTTGATGTCGTACTCAAGTAATATTCATGACGCAATGCTGCAATCTCGGCAATCAGGGCTGTTTCTTGTTGTATCAGTCCCGCCAACGACAAGATTTGTTGCTGTTTGTCCAGTGGTGGGATATCTAGGGTTAATGTAGTTAGCCTAGTCTTGGTTAAATGCTTTACGGTGGCGCCACCCGCTAATCCTGAAAGGGCTTGTTGGTATTGCGGCTGATTCAACAGCCAGACCAAAAACTCAGGTATGACTAACTCAAATTGAGTAACGGTTAAGACCAAAAAGTAAGATGTAGGGCAAATGCATTGCTGTGCGGCAGGCTCATTAAATAAAATCGCTTGGTGCTTTGCCCCTTTAGACCTGATTAATATATCATTAGTCCTAAGTGACATAGACGGCGGTCGCATATCGTGACTTGAGACATGTACCAAGTCAGCAAAATTAATGTTGCCTGCCACATCCAAACAAAAGCTTTCCAATACCCAGTAATCGCCATTCTCGCTGTGTTTTGGTTTGCGGGGAAAAGAAGTCCCGGCTCTAATATTACATATTTCAATTATCTTCATTGTTAAATACTTGAGGTAGCTATATACAACCTGACTCTCTCTTACATTACCGTTCTTTGCAAGCCTTATGGTTAAATAAATCTTGATTTTTACCGCAATAACGTAATTTTTGAAGAGTTGTATATTCAACAGGGCAGAGTGAAAACTACTAAGAAAGGTTAAAAGTATAAATTATATCATGGTGTTAGGTTTTGATGGTTGGATCTGCATTTGTTGGTGAACTATTTCAAGGTTACATTAAAGTTTATCAAAGTCATGAATGTTTAATTGCATTCGCAGGAAGGACATTAACGGTACGACATTTAATTAGTCGTATTTCCGGACATTTAGCTGAACTTCGAATCGATTTTGAAAGAAGTGCTAAGTTTAAGTGTGTTGTTAGGAAAAGCGGTGCCCAAAATAATTTAATAAGCAATTGAATATCCAGCCACTACGATGTAGAGCTTTTCATCGCAGAAAGAGATTATCAAAACCTCTTATCTACTGAGCAAATATCTGACGTTGAGCATTCAAGATTTAAACATCAAAAAGAATATAGAGCATTTTTATTTCCATCGGATGAGTTTTTTGAGTTTATAAAAGAAACACCATATGACATGGAGCTTGATATTAAGGATGAGCAAGGTGAACCATTGGATTTTAAGCTTGAATGTACATTTGGAGCCGGGTTGGATTGTAGTGGATGGCGGTATATTGAGTTCGATATATCACGCTTTGCTTCTAAAGTAACGAAACCATTTAAGGTCGTTG
>CALKGI010000045.1 GCA_938085045.1 uncultured Alteromonadaceae bacterium | reverse complement strand
AATCAAAGCGCTGTTCGAGACACATAAACAAGCGCAGCTAAACAATCATTATGGCCCCAGCGAAACTCATGTGATAACGGCTTATTCCTTTGACAGTAACACCGCGCAATGGCCGACCAAAGTGCCTATTGGTTATTGTCTAGACAACAATGTATTGCAGGTGTGTGGTGAAGATGGTCGCCAGTTACCACAAGGTAAAACAGGAGAACTGTGTTTTGCTGGTCGTTCTTTGAGTCGTGGTTATGTGAGTACGTCACACAGCGCTAGCGGATTTGATGTTGCACAACAGACGCCTATATATCGCACCGGTGACTTAGGTTACGTAGACGCCGATGGGCTGATTTATTACAGCGCCAGAAAAGACGAACAAGTTAAAGTTCGCGGGTTTCGTATTGAACTGAGCGAAATAGAGCAAGCAGCGTCAATGCTTGATGGCCTAATAGGCGCCTATGCCATTTGCCAACAAAACAGCAGTTACGGCAACAGTATTACGCTTTGCCTCAATTGTGATGCTCAATTGGCAGAATCCGAAAAGCAGGCGTTAAAATCGCGTGTTGCTGAGCATTTGCAACAACAATTACCCGGTTACATGCTGCCCGCACAAATCGTTTGTATCGACAAATTGCCATTGTTGCCCAGTGGCAAAGTCAACCGCAAAGTACTGCAACAACAGCTTGAGGCCATGACGCCACAAAAAAGAGAGACTGTGGCACCTAACACCGAAACTGAACGTCTTTTACACCAATGCTGGCGTGAAATACTTGGCATTGAAGACTTTGGTATTCAATGCAACTTTTTTGATGTCGGCGGAGATTCGATGAGTGCCATGCGGTTGGCCATGTCGATAGACAAATCTTTTGCTACCGTAACTTGGAGCGTAAAGTTATTACTCAGTTATCAGAACATCGCCGAGCAGGGCGCATACATCGATATAGCCTTGAAGATGCAAGCCCCGCAAACCCCCAAACCTAACCAAAACAGCAAGGTTATGGAAATATGAACAATAATGAATTACTGATTTTCATCAACAAACTCAGTCATGATGGTATTAACTTGTCACTTAACGGTGACAAATTAAAGATTGAGGCCAGTGTTGATATTGATGAATCAACCGTGGCTCAACTAAGAGAAAACAAAAGCGCCATTATGGCGTTGCTGGCACAAATGAGTGGCACAGATGAAGGCATTAAAGCACTCGGAAAAAGCGAATATCCTTTGTCTTATCTGCAACAGCAAATGTTGTTGGCAATAGACATATTTGATAATTCGCATACTTATAACTTTCCGTTTGCGTTGCGCTTACAAGGTCAATTAAACGTGTTGGCATTACAACAATCGTTCAATAGCCTGATTGAGCGTCATCAAGTTTTGCGAACGATTTATCCGGTGACAGACGGCGTACGAATACAGCATATTTTACCTCAATGGCAGTTTACCCTAGACACTGTTGACTTGGCTCATCTGGTTGAGCCGAGCAAAAGAATTGGCGAATTGACTTTTGCAGAGGCCGCCAAACCGTTTGATTTGAGCTGTGATCTGAATTTGCGCGGACAACTGCTTAAGATTGATGCACAAACCCATATTCTTTTAGTAACCCAACACCATATCGCCTCAGATGGTTGGTCGGTTGGCATATTGGTTAATGAGCTGAGTCGTTGTTATCAGGCGCATAACGCTGGGTTGCCAGTCGAACTTGAGGCCTTGCCAATTCAATATGGTGATTATGCCAGTTGGCAACGTGAGCAAATGAGTGAACAAACACTCGAACAATTACAGCAGCAATGGGTTGAACAATTGGCCGGGGTACCGACCCAGCACAATTTGCCGCTGGATAACATTAGACCAAGCCAGCAGAATTTTGATGGACAGACCTACAGTCATTCCTTGTCTGGTGAATTGACTGCAAAAGTGCAATCTTTGGCTCAGGCCCAAGGGGCCACTTTGTTTATGACGTTGCACTGCGTATTTAATCTGTTGTTGCAAAAATATAGTGGCGACGATATTGGCGTAACGGGCACACCTACGGCAAACCGTGAACAGACTGAACTGTCGGGACTGATTGGTTTTTTTGTCAATACATTGGTGTTGGCGCTAGATATGACGGGCGACCCTGATTTTAATACTTTGCTGGGGCGCGAAAAGGCCATGGCATTGTGGGCTTTTAGCCATCAGCAATTGCCATTTGAATCGCTGGTCGAAGAAATTCAACCAACCCGAACGTTGAGTAATCATCCGCTGTTTCAAATCATGTTTGGTTTGCAAAACAACAAAAGTGGTGAGCTGGCCTTGCCGGGATTAAGCTGGCAAATGGAGCCCTCGGTGTTTCGCACCTCAAAATATGATTTAAGTGTTGAGGTGGTTGTACTTGAAAATGATCAGTTGCAAGTTAATTGGGAATACAGCACAGAGCTATTTGAAGCGCAAAGCGTCACTCGTATGGCCGAACATTTCGAGCTGCTGTTAAGTTACGTTACCGACGCACCAAATAAACGGTTGAGTGAGTATGTATTGCCCGGCGATTCACCTGAGGTTACTACCAAGGCCACGGTTGATGAAACGACAACAATAGTACAAATGTTTGAGGCAAGGGTGTCTGATGCACCGCAATCTAGCGCTTTGACCGATAAGCAAATGACGCACAGTTATGTTGCACTCAATCAACAAGCCAACCGGCTGGCGCATAGGTTAAAAGACAAAGGCGTTGGTGCCGACACGCCTGTGGGCATTTGTTTAGGCCGAGGGGTCAATCTAATTGTTGCGGTATTGGCGATTATGAAAGCTGGCGGTTGTTATGTGCCGCTCGACCCTGATTATCCGCAATCTCGATTAACCTACATGGCCCAAAATGCCAACGTCAAGTTAGTGATCTGCAATACCGCTGCTGCGGCAAAAACAACGTTTGAGTGCGAGCGCTTGATTTTGGATGAACCGCAACAGCTTGAACAACTGGCCAAGCTCAGCGATGTTAATTTGTCGAATAATGGCGACGCGCCAACCCCTGATAATCTCGCATACATCATTTTTACTTCGGGTTCGAGTGGTCAGCCAAAAGGTGTTGAAATTACCCACGCTAATGTTGTTGGTTACTATCACAGTGCGCAGCAGCACTATGGGGTGGGGCCGACAGACAAAGTACTTCAGTTTGCGACCATTAATTTTGACGCCAGTGTCGAGGAAATGTTTGTCACTCTGTGCAGTGGTGCCCACTTGGTGGCATCAACTGAAGGGGAGATCATGGATGATGAGCAATTCTGGGCCTTTATCGGTCATCATCAAATTAGCGTTTGTAGTTTGCCAACGGCCTACTGGCAGTTTGTTTGTGAAAATATCGACCACAAAGCAGCCAGTATTGCAGGGGCGCAATTTAGGCTGTGTATTATCGGTGGTCAGGCTTATAGTGGCCGACATGCCAAGGCGTGGGCTGAGTCATTTGCCTCAACTGAGGTTCAATTGATTAATACCTATGGGCCAACTGAAGGCACCGTCATAGCGACGGCTTGTCGTATTGACAACGATGCGACCAAGTGGCGTCGACAGTGTATCGGAACGTCTGTTGAGGGGATGCACTGTTATATTTTTGACCCCGCAGGAAACCTGTCGCCTCGTGGCGTGTCTGGTGAGTTATATCTGGCCGGTGTTCAGGTCGCCCGGGGTTATTGCAATAACGCGCAAGCCACCAATGATGCATTTAAACAAATCAGTATTAACGGCGTAAGCATACGGGCTTATCGTACTGGCGACAAAGTGCGATATAACAATCAAGGTGAAATTGAATTTATTGGGCGGGTTGACCGACAAGTAAAAATTCGCGGTTTCAGGATTGAATTGAGCGGTATTGAGGCTACGTTACTCGGCCATCCCGGTGTTGTTGCAGCTCATGTGTTGGTTAGCGGCAGCTCAGCAACAGCGCAACAACTGATTGCCTGCACTCAAATCAGTGAGGCCACCACTTTTGCGGCGTTAGAGCAGTACTTAGAAAATGAACTGCCTCTTTACATGTTGCCCCGTTTGGTGGTGCTCGACAAAATGCCGAGCTTACCCAATGGCAAAATTGACGGACAGGCATTGTCGCAGATGGACTTTAGTGATGATCACAAATCACACAAAGCGCCAAGTAATGATACTGAGGCAGCACTAGTGGTTGCATTGCAAAAACTGCTGCGAGTAGATTCGATTGGGGTCGATGAAGACTTATTTCGTATCGGTGCCAACTCATTAATGATGGTGCGCTTAACCCACGATATTAACCGAGAATATGGCTTGAATTTTACCGTTAGTGAATTTTACGAACACCCGTTTATTGAATATATAGCGGGTGAGATTGACAAACAACGCGTGCTGGCTGCTTTGACATCCAGTGAAGAAACAGACGATTCGGATATGGAGGAAGGATTATTATGATACTGGATGCATTAAACCAACTGTCGAAAAAAGGTGTTCAACTGAATGTGGTTGATGGCCGACTGTCCTATAAAGCGCCTAAAGGGGCACTAAGTGCCGACGATTTGGCATTTATTAAACAACACAAAGCTGAAATTTTGACCCTGCTGCAAGGGCACTTACAAGCTGAGGCATCAACGCAGATAAAACCTTGCCCCCAGGGTATTGATTTGCCAATGTCTTTTGGCCAGCAACGGTTGTGGTTTTTAGATCAGCTGCACGGTGCCAACCCCAGCTACAATATGCCCTCGTCTTTGGTGATCAATGGTGCGCTAGACGTCGAGCTGTTGAATCAGGCGATGATCAAGGTCATTGAACGTCAACAGATTTTACGCACTGTGTATTTTGAACGTGATGGCAACGGTTATCAAAGGGTATTGAGCCCGTTTGAATTCAAGATAGTTGAGGAACATCACCCTGTCTCTATTCAAGACAGCGACACACTTGATGCGCTGTTGAGCCGCGAAATGACGGCGGTATTTGATTTGAGCAAAGACATGATGATCCGTGCCAAGGTCATGCATTTGCTTGATGATAAGCATTTACTGGTTTTCACCATGCACCACATTGCCGCTGATGGCTGGTCGAGTGACTTGTTAATCAACGAAGTGTGCAGTATTTATCAAGGATTGACTCATAATCAAGCCCCTCAATTACCAACGTTGCAATACCAGTATTGTGATTACGCCTACTGGGAGCGCGGTCACTTTGACGAGCAACGCCTCAGTGATTTGAAACAGAGTTGGCAACAGCAATTGGCCGATTTGCCGCAAGTGCATAATTTTCCGACCGACAAACCGAGGCCATCGACCTCTTCATTTGCGGGTAAAGTTTATAATCATCGTATTGCAGGGGCGACTGTTGAAGCGCTTGAGCGCATCGGTGCCAAATACAATGCAACCCAGTACATGAGCATGTACGCCGCGTTTAACATTTTGTTGAAGAAATACTCTGGTGAATCCACCATAGTCACAGGCACACCCGTGGCCAATCGTGAACAGCATGAACTGGCAGGTTTGATTGGCTTTTTTGTAAACACTGTCGTGGTTAAACTCGACATAGACGACACCCAAACGTTTGAACAGGTACTCGAACAACAGCGCGAGGTGTTGTTGTGGTCAATGAAGCACAAAGGACTGCCTTTTGAAGAACTGGTAGAAGAACTGTCACCGGTTAGGCACCTAAGCCATCATCCGCTGTTTCAGATTTTGTTTGCCTTTCACGAAAGTGAAAAGCAAGAAATGTCGGTTGCCGCTTTAGACGTTGAAAATTATGCCAGTCAACAGCACTTTTCAAAATTCGATTTAAGTTTGCATATGGGCCGAGATGGCGATCAGTGGCTCACCGCTTGGGAGTACTGCACCGACTTATTTGACGAAGCCACCATAGTGCAACTGGCAGAGCATTTTGAACTGTTGCTGCAAAAGCTCGGTGAGGCACCACAGCAAAGCTTGTCGCAAATCAGCTTGATCACAGACAAACAACAGCAGGAAATTTTGAAAGTGCTGGGTAAAAATGTGGTCGATTACCCGAGCGATAAAACCTATCTGGACCTGTTCGCCGAGCAAGCGCAACGAACACCTGATGTCATTGCGGTAGAGTTTGAAAATGAAAAAATCAGTTATCGTGGGTTAGATAATTGTGCCAATCAAATGGCCAAACACTTGATGGACAAAGGCATTGGTAGTGGCGATTGTGTGGGCATCAGTGTTGAGCGCAGTATTGCGTTAATCGTCTCAATATTGGCGATTGGTAAAACAGGCGGCACCTACGTACCACTGGACCCAAGTTATCCGTCAAATCGCATTACCTATATGATAAAAGACTCTAAAATCAACATTATCGTTAAATCTGCTGAGGTCGAATTGACCAAACCAGACTACGTCGAAGAGATATATCCCGAACCATTGTTAGAAATGTATCGTGAAGTTGAAAATGAGCACTTTGAATTTGCCAAAGTTGATATTGCCCCCAAAGATTTGGCCTATATCATCTATACCTCAGGTTCAACCGGCAACCCCAAAGGCATCGCCATGCACCACCAGCCATTGGTAAACCTAATGGCAACCAGAGAAGATCAATTTAAGTTTATTGGCCAAGCCAGCCGTACAATGCAGTTTTGCTCGTTGAATTTTGATGTATCGTTCCTTGAGATATGCATGGCATTGCTCAACGGTGGCACCTTGGTGATCCCAGATGACAAAGTTCGCAGAGACATACCACTGCTAATTGAATATTGTGAGCAATACGACATTGAAACCGCGTTTTTGCCCACCGCCGTATTAAGGGTGTTTATTCAGGTGGCCAATCAGATGGAAGCTACTTTGCCTCGGTTAAAATCACTGGTGACTGGTGGCGAGCAACTTAAAATCCACAAAGAAGAAAGGGTATTTTTTAAACGTCAAGGCGATTGTGACCTGTACAATATCTATGGCCCGTCTGAAACCCATATGTGTACTGCGTTGCGCCTAACTGGCGATGTTGACGATTGGCCGCAATGGCCTTCTTTGGGCACTCAAATTCCTAATACCGCGCTGTACATTATGGATGAAGAACGCAATCTGCAACCGATTGGTGTGCCAGGTGAGCTGTATATTGAAGGCGATTGTGTCGCGACCTGTTATTTCAACAATCAATTGTTGACGGATAGGGCGTTTTTAGAAGATGTTAAAACCCCTGATGGACTTAAAAGATTGTATCGCTCGGGCGATATTGTCAGATTGACACATGAAGGTACTCTAGATTTTGTTTCTAGAAAAGACTTTCAGGTTAAGATCAATGGGGTTAGAACT
>CALKGI010000044.1 GCA_938085045.1 uncultured Alteromonadaceae bacterium | reverse complement strand
GTTTTTTTTTCGGTTAGAGGTTACAAATGGGCGTTAAAAAGACTAAACCAGGCGCATTGGCCACCCCACAAAGCGTTATCCTCAAACTCAGCAATCGAGCTTTACAACAAGTGGTCAACGCTTTAGATAACTGATTAAACTTAACAACTAAATTCAACACTTGGGGAAATACACAATGGTAGAACACAGAATTCAGCTCAGTGGGATCAGCAAAATATTTGAAACCAAAGACGTAGAAACCCATGCGCTCAAATCAATAGATCTTACCATCAAAGATGCTGAATATATCTCAATATCGGGGCCTTCAGGTTGTGGCAAATCAACCTTGTTATCAATTCTTGGATTATTAGACAACCCAACCAGTGGAGAATATCTGATTGACGGCCAAGATGTTAGCCAGTTATCGTTAACTGAAAGTGCGCGCGTCCGTAATGAAAAAATTGGTTTTATCTTTCAATCGTTTAACCTGATTGATGAATTGACAGTCTACGACAATATTGCCCTGCCCTTGAGTTACAATGACAACCTAGAGTTGACCGCACAGCAGATTAAAGAACGCGTAATGGGCAGCCTCGAAAAAGTAGAAATGGCGCACCGGGCCAGTCATAACCCAAACAAACTCTCAGGTGGGCAACAGCAACGCATAGCCATTGCTAGAGCGTTGGTTGCCAACCCGGCCATTTTGTTAATTGACGAACCAACAGGTAACCTCGACAGCAAAAACGGTGATTTGGTGATGAATTTATTGTCTGATTTAAACCAAAAAGGCACCACCTTATGTATGGTAACGCACGACCCACGTTATGCTGACAGAGCCAATAGACAACTACATTTACTCGATGGTGAGCTGGTTCAATAAATCGATTAAACACACGTTTTAACCCCAATCGCCGACCCAGTCGGCGACATTTTCGCCGCTCACGACTAAGGTTTCATCTTTACATTCATCTTGTGCTTACCCGCACCAACCGCGCTATCTTGGCTGTATCAGCTGTCTTTACCCGGAAATTCCTTGATATACAAATCTTGTTTTTGATACGGAATTTCAATGCCATGTTCGATAAAGGCTTTATAAACACTGGTGTTTAACGCATGCATAATACGCCCGCGCAATACAGGCTCTTCTATCCAACAGCATAATTCAAAGTTTAAACCCGAAGCACCAAAGGTTCTAAAACGCACTCTTGGTTCGGGGTCGTTACAGGTTGTTGGTTCATCTTTGCCTATTTTCATTAGCAATGCGCTGACTTTATCAATATCGCTGCCATAAGCCACATCCACCATCACTCGAATTCGGCTTTTTTGATGATGTCCGCCCGACTCGTTGAATATTTTGGTGTTACCCATAATCGCGTTAGGCACAGTGATCTCAACATCATCGCGGGTTAACAAGCGGGTGCTGCGAATACCAATTTTTGTGATCTCGCCACGCTCACCGCCTTCAAGCACCACAAAGTCACCAATTTCGTACGGTGCATCGGCCATAATAAAAATACCCGAAAACAAATTCGCTAGGGTGTCTTTGGCCGCAAAACCCACCGCAATACCCACGATACCCGCCGAAGCCAACCATGCCGTCATATCAACGTTCCAGTTGATAAACACATAATAAATCGCGATGGCTATGATGAAAATAAACGCCATATTTTCAAATAGTGGCAAGGTTTTAGGTGTTAAAGCCGACACTTTGGTGTTGTGTTGCGCAGTGCTACGCAGCACAAATCGGGTAAAACGCAAACCAAAGCGGGTCCAGACCAAAATGGCCAGCGTCATCAATACCGAATGAATTACTGAATTAACTGTCGAACCGATGTTGTCTGACAATTGAGGCAAGTGCTGAACAATGGCCAGCCCCAGCAAAATCACCGAATAATATAAAGGGCCATGTTTGGTGTGCACCAACGGATTGTCTTTGTCGACCTTAGTCACAAAACTACGCATCCAAGACAAAAACCCCCTGTCGAGTAGCACAGCCAAAACCCATGCACATGCCAGCACAATACCGACTTGTACTAACACATAATTACTGAGCAGGTTTAAATAAGTTTCAATGGTTTGTTGGCCACTTTCTATCATTTTGATTGTCTCGTTATTTATTAATTTATTACTTTGGATGAGTGATTCAAGGTTATGGTTAACTCAGCAGTTCACCAGCTTTTTAATACAAAAATTGCCGCGCAACATCAATCTCACAAACTTCGACTTCAAAAGGAATTGCAAACCCAGCGGTACGCTTAACAGATTCATCAATAACCCAACACTTTTCGTAGATGGAGCAATAACATACCTTTAATCTAACCCTTTTGGTGTCAGCCCTAAACAGCTCTGCCACCTGCCCTTTTAAACCAATGGGTTCAATGGTGCCGCCTGGTACCAATACGTAATTGGTTAAAATACTTTGGCTTCTGGAATTCATTTCATTTGGTGCGATTCGATTAATGGCATCATCCCAATTTTTGATAATCACCCCATCAACGGTAACCTCAACATTCTTTATTAGCGCAGGACCTACTCCGGCATTTCGAACCATAATCTCAAACTTCTCATGCCCTGTATTCCTTGCAACAAAAATCCGCGGCCATACCGACGCTTCTTTTTGGGCTACCATCACCCTAACCTCTACATACGAGATCACTATGGCGCAAATACTCATTAAAAATGCCGACAATGACACCAGAGTTTCCATTTTTATAAATTTTTTTATCGCCATTTCAATCATATAACCTGTGTACTGTTGATAATGAGTAACTTACCACTGACAACCAATAAGGTTAACCATTTTTAAACTCAGTTTATTAAAAAGATTGGCCATGTAAAGCCCATTGCAACAGCCCAAATCAATATTTTGGCGAAAATATAGAAAATCAGCCTAAAGTTCCTGACCAATTGGTCGATAAATTTACCGATACACATACATTGCCACTTATCACTGTAACAATGGAACCCGTAAGTGGTCCAACTTTATTGAGTAAACAAAGGAAAACAAATGCAAAAGCTAATCGCTTTCACTTGCCTTTCGGCAGCTGCTTTAACCTTATCTGTGCCTTCTTCGGCAAATACCTTAACCATCAAATCGGCGCCAAAAATCACCAATGAATACATAGTGGTATTCAATGACGATACCGCTGAACAAACCATAAACGCCTTTCGCCAACAAATTAATAAACAAAATGGTCCATCTAAACGTGGGTTGCGCCAATTTACCTTGTTAAAAGGCTTCGCAGGGCACATTCCCAAAGGTCTGCTGAACAAATTAACCCGTAACCCAATGGTTAAATCCATCGAGCCTAACCGAGTGCTTAGCGTGTCAGACTCGCTCCAAACTACGCCAATTGCATCGGCAGTTGGGGCAGCTGGTAGCTGGGGACACGACCGAATAGACCAACCTATGCTGCCACTTGATGGGGTTTATGCGCCTTATCAAACTGGTGCCGGCGTTCATGCTTACGTGATTGATACCGGTATTAGAACGACGCACACCGACTTTGGTGGGCGTGCTGTGTGGGATTTTACGGCTTCTGATATTACCGACGGCAATACCGATGGTAATGGCCAT
>CALKGI010000043.1 GCA_938085045.1 uncultured Alteromonadaceae bacterium | reverse complement strand
TGATTGGTTTTTCTAATACAAACTCAGCACCAGCATGAAGAAAATTTGTCCTGACCTCGGAAGTCACTTGGCCTGTCATACCGATAATTCGAATAGATTTCAATTGGGTATTTGATTTGATATTACGGCAGACTTCATCACCATTGATGCCGGGTAACATTAGATCAATTAACACAATATCTGGCTTGAACTGATGTGCTTTTACGCCCGCATCAAAACCGTCATGAGCCACTTCTATTACAAATTGTTCAGTTTCACTATTGATGAGTTCAGTGAGTAATAAACAAAAGCTGGTATCGTCATCAACAATCAATACTCTTTTTAACTCTGTGCTATCACCTTGTTGTCGCAACAAAGTGATATTTTCTCGTTGAGCAAAGGCCACTATATCGGCATAAAAGAAACGTCGATGTCCGCCCAGCGTCGTTTGTGAAACAATTTTGTTCTTTTGTGCCCACTGTCTTAGGGTCACAGGAGAGATCATTAATAGTTTAGCTGTTTCGGTAGGTGTTAATAGTTGATTGGCTTTGGCCACAAGTATTCCTAACATGCAAATGTTGTCAACAACGTTATTTTACGCACTTCGTTTTGTAACACAACCGATTCAATCGGTTTAAACCAATGCAATGAGTTTTTAACCTCAAGGTCTAAAGTGACATTATCTCAAAGTACTCTATAGCAGCGCAGAGAGTGTGCGAATTCTGAACACTCTTTTAATTTTAATACACCAAAACCCGGATAAAAGTCAAAACACCTCAATCAATTCATCGGTTAATTTACTCATCCAACAGCTGTCTTACCGTTTTTAACAAAAGTGTGGGTTCATAGGGTTTATTCAGTAGATTTTGTTTCAGAGTCGGACTAGCCGCAATTTTTTTGTCTGTGTTACAAAGTCCACTGACTAATTGAATTTTTACCGCTGGGTATCGCTCTTGCACAATAGCACTCAATTGATACCCATCCATTTGCGGCATAATGATATCACTCAGCATCAAGTCAACTGAATTATGCGCCAAAACCTGTAACGCTTGCTCTGCATTGGCCGCACTGAGTAACCGATAACCTTGTTCGCTAAGCAATTCAATACATACCTCTTGCAAGGCTGCTTCATCGTCTACTACCAAAATAGTTTCTGTGCCTTTAAAAGCACTCGTATCAATACTAGGTGACTCGGCACTTGGCGTAACTTCCTCTGAAAAGTGAGGAAAATAAAGTATCAAGTGACAACCTTTGCCAGGTTCAGACTGTACTTTAACTGTACCATTTGAGCGTTTGATAAAACCAAAAACTTGTGACAAACCCAAACCAGTTCCTTCATTACCTTTAGTGGTAAAGAACGGGTCGAACATTTTTTCTTTTGTTGTTGTATCCATGCCATGGCCGGTATCAGCCAAACTAAGCTGTACATATTCACCAGCATCTAAACCCAACGCCAGAGCTTCTTGCTCACCAATACGTTGATTACTAGTGCTTATGCTTAGTTGAGCAGACGCATCATTTTCGCTCATTGCGTGCATGGCATTAATACTCATATTAAGCACAGTGTCTTCTAACTCACCACAATCCAACCACACAGGCCAAAGATCATCTTGCAAAGTCATCACCAGCTTAACTCGCACTGTTAAGGTTTTTTGCAACATATCGTGTTGCTGTCTCAAGACTTCGTTCATATTCAGTTTGGAGGCCTCAGCTATACCCTGACGGGAGAACGTCAGCAATGTTTTGGTCAGTTTGGCGCCTCGTAGACCTGCGTGATGGATTTGTTCGGCATAATCGGCCAGTTTTAGTTGCTCTGCCAACTTCTTTCTAAGGATATCGGCATAACCGACGATAACACCAAGAATATTGTTGTAATCGTGGGCAATACCGCTTGTTAACTTACCCAGCGCATCCATCTTTTGAGCGCGTCGTGTTTGCTCTTGCTGTTCTTGTAAATTTAACGAGGCCACGGTTAGATTTTGCTGCATTTTTGCCAGTGCATCGCTGAGTAAATCCAGTTCGTCCGGCTCGTTGGGGTTGTTTTTCTTGCGCTCAAATTCAAAGTATTTATCGAGCGTATTAATGTTTAATTGTTGAGCAAAATCTGCCATCTTATTCAAATGTCTGGCGACTAGTTGATAGAAAATCAGTAATATAAAACCAGCAACAATAAACGTCTTAATCGCATTACTGACAAGAATAACAATAATGCGATCAATAACGCGCTGATAAACCTCATCTAATGACGCGTTAACAACGACTTTACCAATTAAATGATCTTTATCATTGAAGTGATACACCAGAGGATAACTACGAGTAACAACACTGTCATCACTATTATTTCCTACCGACAGTAATTCTTCTTCATTTTCATAAACCGCAATATAATGGACATATGGCAACGTTAATAGTCCATCAAGAGTTGTCTGTAATTCATTGATATCCAGCACCCAAACTCGTGAAACAATATTCGTTAGTTGAGTATGTTCAATTTGTTCAAAACCGGCATCCACCGCGCTTAGCTCACGCTGAAATTCAGTGTAAATTTGGATACTGGCGGTAAATAGTGTGATCACAGTACTGACCAGAATCACATAAACACAGATTCGTCGTGCAAGACGACCATTGATAAGTTTCAAGTCTCTCTTAGTCATTTATGGTACTTCAGTAGAGTCTTCAAATGCTTTTTGACCAACGATTGATAACTGCCATCCTTTTTCATATCAGCTAAAGCCTTCGCCAGTTTTGGCACCAGCAAACGGTGCTTTTTATGTAAATACATAAACATTGCTCGGGTGGCCAAAACGGGTTGACGTATTTTTACGCTTTCAAGTTGCATTTGATTGATAAGATAGTTGCCCGCCCATCGCTCATAAATAATAAAATCAGCACGGTTTTTTATCAATAGCCTAAATAGTTGTTGTGAGTTTTTTGTCTTGGTAATTGAAGCTGAGGAAGGCACGTTGTTTTCCAAAATTTTCCAGCCAGTGATAAATGCAACATTTTGCTTCGCAAGGCTTGACCAGCTTTGCTGCAACTCAAGTGGTTTTTTAGATATAACCACAAACGACCAATCCATAATTTTTTCGGGTACTCGAACAAGATTGGTATAAATCTTATCAATCCCCTTTATACGGCTCATTTCAGCATCAAGCAGACCATTGTTTGCATTGTGCAGAGCTCTTTGTGCGGGCAATCTACTTATCACTAATTTACGGTCAATTCTTTGAAGTGCCATGCGGGTCACTTCATCCATAAACCCGTCTTGTGTTGGGTTATTCAAAGGAGGTAGCCCTGTGGTATTAAACACCAATGACGCTTGTGCATAACTTAACGGTGAAGACAACAATAGGAGTATTGGCAAAAATAACAATTTCAGGCTTATACGCAGCCTTTGGCAAATACTACAACAGACTGGCTTTATTTTCATATTGGGAGCCTCCATCCATTGAGTGTAGATGGTTCACTGAGTATCTGTTTCATCTCATCAGATAAAGCGCACTGTGTTTTAACAAAAAGCGCATACTCCAAGTAACAATTCTGGTCACCTCTTCCTTGATCTTAACCTAGGGATAAATAATAACAGGGTCTAACTACCCCTCACTTCTTTAGCACTGGCCTATCGTCTAATCTGCTTAGCCCTGAAGAATCTCTGGGTAGCCACTTCATCAAGTAGTGCTTGTTCGTCTTTATCGGCTTTGACTTGAACGGCCTTCCAGTGTTTATCAACCAGCATTTCTACCGCTTTGCGCTTACGTTGTTGCTCCATCCATAATTCCTTACGCTGAGCAACCACCTGAAAAGCCGTGCTGACCACGCCAGATTGTTGACGCATCGCCTCTTCGAGCTTACTGACAAACGCCTGAAAATGGCCGTAACTATTGATACCGATACCGATGTGACCCTGATTTTGCATTTCACGTAGGTATTCCATTCGGTAATTTTCAATACCCGTCATTTTTTGCCTGTTTTCGTCTAGGTGCTGCTGGGCCTGCTGAAACTCACGAACCAACTTATCTTCTTTATCTCGCTCTAGCTTTGCAACCATTTGTAATTGCTTAATCGCCATACATCACCGCCCTATTGCTGTTGTTGCTGATATTGCGCTTGCGCATCAGCTAGAGGTTGCAATACATGGGCCAAGTGCGCCAAACACTCCTCGTAGGCAATGACATCGGTCATGCCTTGTTGTAAAAACTCATTCAGTGCTGGCATTAACTGAATAGCGATGTCAATTTCTGGATTGGTGCCAGCAGTGTAGGCCCCTATAGAGATCAGGTCTTTGTTTTGCTGGTAAATCGAATACAGTTGTTTAACCTGACGAGCCAACATTTGATGCTCGGCTGTGGTTACATTAGGCATGACTCGGCTTATTGATTTTTCAACATCAACCGCAGGGTAGTGACCTGAATCGGCCAATTCACGAGACAACACGATATGACCGTCAAGAATCGCTCGGGCTGCATCTGCTATTGGGTCTTGCAAATCGTCGCCTTCGGTTAATACGGTATAAAATGCAGTGATTGACCCTTGCCCTTCACCACCATTACCGGCACGTTCGACCAACGCGGGTAATTTGGCAAAAACCGAAGGCGGATAACCTTTGGTTGCCGGAGGCTCGCCCACTGCCAACGCAATTTCACGCTGTGCCTGAGCATAACGCGTTACAGAATCAAGCAGCAGTAATACGTTCATCCCCTGATCACGAAAATATTCAGCGATAGTTGCCGCGGTTTCACAGCCTTTTAATCGCATTAATGGAGAATTATCGGCAGGAGCCGCCACCACCACAGACCGCGCACGGCCTTCTTCACCCAATATCTCTTCTATAAATTCTTTTACTTCCCTGCCACGCTCACCAATCAGCCCAACCACAACCACATCAGCGGTAGTTCCTCGGGTCATCATGCCAAGCAGTACACTCTTACCGACACCCGAACCGGCAAACAAGCCCATTCGTTGGCCCTGCCCCACGGTTATCACCGAATTAATGGCTCTTACGCCAACATCCAGCGGGGTTTTAATCGGTCGGCGGTTAAGTGGATTCGTCGGCACGACTTTGTTGGTGGCCTCATGTTCGGTGTGAATCGGCCCCAAACCATCTAAAGGTCTGCCAGCGCCATCAATCACGCGGCCAAGTAATTCCATACCAACGGGTAAACCCACATCATGCATTAACGGCACAACTCGGGCACCAGGCAATACACCATGTATGGATTCACTGGGCATCAAAAAAATACAATCATCTGAAAAACCGACAATCTCGGCGGTAATGCCCTCACCCATTGTTTCGACATGACACAAACTCCCCAAAGGGGCGCGGCAACCCACCGCTTCAAGCGTTAAACCAACCACTCGGGTCAAACGGCCGGCAGCGGTAGGTTTTGACTTTTTAACCAACTTTTTGTAACGCTCAAGTCGTTTGGTCAATGAAAGCTGGGGTTGTGGTGCTGGTTCTTGCACAGCTTCTTGCACAGGTGCGCTTGGGGTAGCACTTTGGGAATTATCTAAGCCATCATTCAAAGGATTGTCGGCAATATCGCTCATGGGATCACTCCCCATCCTTGATGCCACTGTCTATCAAAAATCGCTCTAAGGTATTTTCAATACGAGATTTAAGGGTGCGGTCTATTGAAGACGTACGGCTCTCAACAATACATCCACCGGGCTCAATGACAGGCTCTGATTTGATATGCCAACCTTTGTCGGCCAAATCTTGATCTGAAAATTGTGCTTTAACCAGCGCCAAATCTTCAGGGTTAAGACTGATCTCACACTTAGAATCATTAAAAGGTAATGCTGCTACAGATTCTTTTAACGTATTAAAAATAACCGCTGGATTGGTTTTGACTTCAACTCCAATCACTGCCTCGGCCAATTCAACCGCCAGTTCAACCAATTGTTTTTCGACCACTTCGTTGTATTGTATAAGGGGAGTATTTAGTTGATGGGTCAATTCCTGCCATTTAGCAGCTTGAAGTTCAATGGCGGCCCGGCCTGCTTCAAGCCCAGTGGCAGTGCCTTCTTCGTGGCCTTTTTCAAGGCCTTCGGCATGGCCTTTTTCGAGCCCTTGAGCATGACCTTTTTCATAGCCATCTTCGTTGCCTTGCAACAAACCTTCTTGATAGGCCGACTCACGTATGGCTTCGATTTCTTCAAGTGTTAAAGGTTTTACTTCTTCAGGGGCATTATCAACCGCGTCTTGTTCTCGCTGCTTGCGAGCGTAATACCAATCAACAGAACGTCCCATAGCCGTGGTTTTATTGGTTGCACGCTTTTGTTCAACGACCTCTGGCAAATTCCAGTTCTTGACCATTTCCATTTCTTCAGCGGACAAATCATCAAGGCTTAAATCTTCTGGTGGTCTTTTTTCTGCCATCGGGGGTTGGGTCCAAGGTGGTTACTTCGTTGTGGTCATTATACATCTGTAGGCGGGTAAGAAAAGTGGCTTTGTTAGAAGCCACTTTATCAAAAACTTATTAATCATCCTCACTCAACCAAGCTTTAACAACTTGAGATGACAGCTCAGGCTCATTGGCAACCAGTGCTCTAACCGCTTTAAGTAGGTCTTCATTGCCGTGTAAATCAGGTAACTGCAAGGTACCATCTGGAGAGAACCCTACTGCGCCAGCATCGAATTCGTTGCTTAGCATATCTAGCGTATCGTCGCCTAGGTCTAAACCACTGCTGAATGATTCTTCCTCGAAGTCATCATGGGTATCTTCAGGGAATATCAGTTTCTTGGTGATAGGTCTAATCACAACCCATATCAACACGATGATAACCAAAGATGCAGCGAACAATCGAGCGACTTTCATAAACCAAGGTTGTTCATACATAGGCAAATCTAATTTAACCGCTACAGGCTCTTTCATGAAAGGAATAGCCACGACCTCAACCGTATCGCCTCGTTGTAAATCAAAGCCAATACTGCCTTGCAACAAACGCCTGATATTCAATAACTCAGCTTCAGCACGGGGCACCAAAACCGCATTACCATTGGCGTCTATTTGATCTAAATAATCCAGTGCAACCGATACTGTTAAGCGTTGAATAATTCCAACCTGACTCTTGCGGTGAGTGACTGTGGTGTCTAGCTCGTAGTTTCGAGTTGATTGCTTGTGCGAACTGCCTGGTAAAACGCTTTCTTTGGCATTGGCGCCAACGGCGTTTTCGGGGATATTCGAATTCATTGGTGGTTGGTTAGTCAACGCCCCAGGGATACCAACGGCCAAACCACCCACGTTGCTGTCTTCTGTCAAATGCTCTGCGCGAATGGCGGGCAAATCAGGGTTAAAGCTTTTTTGAGTTTCTTCAGAGCGACTAAAATCCATAGTCACATCCACTTGAGCGGTGTAACCACCGAGGCCAACAACTGGAATAAGAATGCTATCAATCTTGTTGATGTATTCTTCTTCGCGTTTTAATTCTACTTCGTATTCTTTGCGAGCACGGGCAGATAAACTACTTTGTGATCCTGAATTTAACAAACGACCATTTTGATCAGTTACTGTCACACGATTAGGCTCCAGACCTTGTACGGCAGAGGCTGTGATATCCACCACAGAGTCAACTTCCTCGGCTGACATACTGCGCCCACGTTTTAGTGTAACCACAACAGTAGCAGAGGGTTGTTTTTCTTTACGAGCAAAAATCTGTTCTTTAGGCACAGCCAGCAGAACCTGCGCTTTGGTGACGTTACTCAATTGTTCTAGCGTGTTGGCGATTTGAGTTTCAAGACTCAATTTCAATCGTGCCCGCTCCATACGTTGGCTAACACCAAAACCCATATCCTTCATGATAATATCAACACCACTGGCACTGGCAGAACTCCCCTGTTCCAGCCCTTGGCGCATCATCAATAATTTGATTCTGTTGTAATCTTCCGCAGGTATATTGATGGTTTTGCCTTCGAGCGCATAATCAACTTTTTGCAAGTCGAGAAAGTCCATGGTTTCAATCAGCTCTTTGTCTGACAACTTGGCGACCAAAGGACGCATGTCAGGTTCTTTAGCCCACAAAACAATCGAAAGAGCGATGCCGACACAAATGACTAAAGCGAGGACTAAAGTGGCTTGACGTAATACGTCGACGCCGCCAAACCCACCCAAAAATCCTGATTTTTGTTCTTGAGACGCAGAATCGGCCATCATATCGTTACCCGATACTGCCATTTCTGTTGATGCACTTGCTTCTGCCACGTTGCTACCCCACTAAATTTAAGTTGATTAAACCGGCATACTCATAATTTCTTTATAAGCTTCAAGCAGTTTGTTACGCACTTGAACCGTGGCTTCAAAGGCAATTCCAGCCTTTTGAGATGCAATCATGGCTTCGGCCAT
The DNA here is from genome assembly GCA_938085045.1 of uncultured Alteromonadaceae bacterium. Classification (GTDB taxonomy): domain Bacteria; phylum Pseudomonadota; class Gammaproteobacteria; order Enterobacterales; family Alteromonadaceae; genus JABSOG01. The sequence continues at coordinate 33,722 of CALKGI010000043.1, read as the reverse complement.
CGATACACTTCTGTCTCCCATTTCAACAGCGGTTTTCATCGCCCCCGCTTGCTTGCCAATGCTATTAACATTATCAATCGCATCTTTAAGCATGCCAGAAAAATCCATTTGTGATGAATTTTTACCAGTTGGGTTAATCGCACCGGGATTGAGTTCAGCGATATCTGCTGCTGGACCCGTCGTGCCTCTAGCCTGAGTGGCCATTGATTGCATATCGGCAAATAGGTTGTTGGCACTAATATTCATGGTATACCCCGGTGTCTGTCAAAACTTTGTTTGTTAGAGAGTTACATAGGGTAATGCAGGTAGTGTGCCAATATATTTATTGTTTAAAATCAGGTAGTTAAGTTGGATTTGGGTTAATTGAAAGTTTGACGGTGGGTAAAAATCGAGCGGTTTGGTACTGAACAAGATTTGTTTCTATCTCATATGGAGGATGGGTTAGGCGAGGTACGAGCCGTAACCCATCGGGCAAAACTCTAACCCATCGCTAAACCGTGGATAAACCTTACATTTATACAAAGGCTTAGCGATTAACGACAAATAACCGATGGGTTACGCGCAAGCGCTAACTGCGGCTCGTACCTCGCCCCATCCTCCGGGTGAGATTTAAACGAATTTGGTGGTGTCCGCCATGTTAATGATTTTTTCGACAGGTACCTAAGCCGGTATCTCAATTCCCCGCTCACGCATCTTGGCAATTTTATAACGCAATGTTCTTGGGCTAATGCCGAGTTTTTCTGAAACCCCTTTACGTGAACCACCACAAGCGGCCAGCGTTTCAAGAATGATTTTATGCTCTTGAGACTTCAATTCATTTTTGAATCCAAGGTCATCTTCCACCCCAGCAACATCCAAACCACCTTCAACCACAATCGAATGCTCGTTGGCAGTAGTGATAGTTAAGTTTTCAAGCAATATGTCTTCACAATCAATCTTATCGCCAGATTTAACAATTAACGCACGCTGGATAACATTATCAAGTTCACGTACATTGCCCGGCCAGCTGTGATTTTGCAATCGGGTTTGAGCTGATGCTGACAACTGCGGCACCGGACCACCTGATTGCTGACAATGCCTGTCAATCAAGTGAGTCGCCAGTGGAATAATGTCGTTTGCACGCTCGGCAAGTGAAGGCCAAGTCAACGGAAATACATTAAGACGATAATACAAGTCTTCTCGAAATTTACCATCGAGCACAGTTTGTCTCAAATCACGGTTACTGGTGGCAATCACCCTAACGTTGAGCTTGATGGTTTTACGTCCACCCAATCGCTCAACTTCACGCTCTTGCAATACCCGTAATAATTTAACTTGTAAACCTAGCTCCATTTCGGTGATTTCGTCGAGCAAAATCGTGCCACCTTGGGCTTGTTCAAATTTACCCGGACAAGCCTGAATTGCGCCAGTAAACGCGCCTTTTTCGTAACCGAACAGGGTTGCTTCAAGCATGTTATCTGGAATTGCCGCGCAATTGATGGCGATAAATGGACCATCAGCAACTTTTGATTGGTCGTGAATATATTTAGCCAAAACTTCTTTACCACTACCACTAGGGCCGAGCACCATAACATTGGCATCTGAACGAGCAACTTTACCTGCCAGTTGAATCAATTGCAGGCTTTTGGCATCGGCAACTACGGGATGCTGAGATTCTACTCTGTTAGCTGGTACATATTTACTGACCAAATTAAGCAGCACTTCAGGTGCAAACGGTTTAGACAAATAATCTTCTGCACCATCGCGCATTGCCAGCACTGCGTCGTCAATGTTGGCGTAGGCCGTCATCATTAACATTGGCAATGATGGATAATTGGCTTTGATTGAGCGCAACAATTCTAGTCCGCTGATCTCGCCCATTTGAACATCGGAGATCACCATGTCAACCTTGTGTTGCTTAAGTAACATAATCGCCCGTTCGGCGTTCTCGGCTGCCACACACGCGTAGCCTGTGATCTCTAAGGTATCAATCAATGCTTCGCGTAATCCGGCGTCATCTTCCACAACTAGTATTTTCGATTTTGACATGATCATATCTCCTGTGTTATTGCCATCACAAACGACTCTTCAGTGTCATCGGTTTGTGAATCGGCTGTATCTTCTAACGCTTCTATTGCTGTCGTGGTTTGGGCTGAATCTAACTCAGCACTCGTCAGAATAGGTAAATAAATATCAAACTTGGCCCCTTCATCAACGGTAGTATCGAGTTTCAACTTTCCGTGATGGGCATGAGCGATGGCGTGTACAACAGCCAGCCCTAATCCAGTACCCGATTGTTTAGTGGTGACAAACGGTTCGAATACTCGTTCACCCAAAGTTGCACAAACACCCGGGCCATTATCTTTTACTGCAATCACAACTTGATCAGGCGAAAGGTGATCTCTGCGGGCCGAAATCAAAATCTGAGCGCCATGACTAATAAGTTCTAAACTGTTATGAATTAAGTTTTGTATCGCACTGGCCAATGCACTTTTGTTGCCACGAATGAGAATATCTGGCTCAGGTAAGGCCACGCTAATGGTACCATTACCTTGGATCACCATGGCTTCTGCACCGTCTTTAACCTCTGTTAACAGTTGTTGCAACGACAGACATTCAACCACCTGATTACCGCTACTTTTGGCGAACAACAACATATTACTGACTTGTTGTTCAAGGTCTTGCAAGCGAGAGTTGAGCTTGACGCCAAATTTGCTGCGAGCTTGATGTGAAATTCTTTCGTTAGTGATATTGGCGGCATACAGCATTGCGGCAGATAACGGTGTTCTAACCTGATGCGCTAGAGATGCCACCATTTTGCCCAGTGCCGATAAGCGTTTCATATGGGCTAGACGTTCTTGTAATAATCGGGTTTCAGTTAAGTCAGCCATCAAGATCAACTGCCCCGGATGCGGGTCAAGCGAGCTAATAGATAATTTGATACGACGACCGTCTTTTAACGACACCTCATGACCATCATCACTTTTAGGACTAAAGGCGCGATTGATAACGTCAATCCAGCGTTCGCCCTCAAGCGGCTCGCCGAGCATGTCAACAGCAACCTGATTGGTATCAAAAATACAACCGCAACTATCCAAAGTAATAACCCCGGCAGGCAGAGTATCGACCAGATGGCCCAAACGGCTGGCTTTTTCGCGCAACTCGGCCAATTCACCCGGGTAAGCTTCTTGCTCCGGGGGTTTGGAATGAGCGGTGAAAGAAGATAGGTGTGCTACCTTGCCTACCTGACTTTGTATGCTCTGTGCTGATGCCATAATGAATAACCCAATCTACTGTAACTTGGTCTGTATTATTCAATATGCGTGCCAATCTTTTATTTGTTTATTTTCAATGAGTTAGGTGGGGATTTTGGTGTTGTCAGATAATTGACATTGGGAGTTGTTGAGGGTTTCAAGGTCAAAAGTTTCACACGGACACATGCATGTGTCCGTGTGAAGCTTTTGACCTTGCGCTTACTCGTCCCGAGCAAGGTTATACTTCTTCATTTTCTCAACTAGGGTAGTCCGTCGCACGCCAAGTACCTCAGCTGCACGAGCAACCACGTAGTCATGGTATTCAAGTGCTTGGGTGATGAGGTTAATCTCAATCTCAGCCATATAGTCTTTGAGTTGGATGCCCTCAGGCGGTAAAAAGCCCCACATGATGTTGTTACCACTGGCACCATTATCTTCTTCAGCTTCTTCTTCGTCCTGTTCTTCATCGTCGGCACTAAACATAGAATAGATTGCATCTCGTTCCATTAGCTCTTCCGGATAATCCGGCACAAAAGCTTCAACGTCAAAGGTTTGGTATTTTTTCGGCAATTCGGTGATGTCGACCACCTGCCCGGGATACATGATAACCATACGTTCGACCAGATTCGCCAATTCCCTGACGTTACCCGCCCATGGGCTGGCTTTAAGTGAATCTACGGCCCTATCAGAAAATTTGATGCTTTGCTTGGTTTCCGCTTCAACACGCTTGATCAGCTCATTGATTAACAAGGGTAAATCTTCAGGTCGCTCTCTTAAGGCTGGAGTTTCGATAGGAAACACATTTAGTCGGTAGAATAAATCCTCACGAAATGCACCAGTTTCAATCATATCTTCAAGGTTGCGGTGAGTTGCAGCAATCACCCTAACATCACATTTAATCGCTTTGGTGCCGCCTACCCGTTCAAATGAACGTTCTTGCAAAACCCGTAACAATTTAACCTGCATTAACAACGGCATATCGCCTATTTCATCAAGAAACAGCGTGCCGCCCTGCGCCAATTCGAAACGGCCTTTACGGGCAGAGATTGCGCCAGTAAACGCGCCTTTTTCATGACCAAACAATTCACTTTCAAGCAACTCACCGGGGATAGCACCACAGTTAACTGGCACAAAGGGGGCATTTTGTCGTTCAGACAATAGGTGAATATTGCTAGCCACCACTTCTTTACCTGTACCAGATTCACCAAGAACCAACACGTTGGCGTTTGAACCTGCCACTTGTTCAATCAAAAAACGCACTTCGTTCATCGCTTCTGAATGACCAACAAAACCCTGAAAATGATTACGTCTGCCTGATTTGCCACGGTTACCGGGAATTGATCGCTGATATTCCTGACAATCACTGATTTGAATAGTCAGTTCACCATAATGAAAGGGATAACTAAGCAATGCGATGACGTTAGGAGTTTCAACCAGATGTTTTAATGTATCACCAACCACCAGCACTGGTAAAAAGGGCACTGATTTGATCATTTGTTCATAATTGCCATCAGGCAGCGAACCAATCACCAAAGTTGAAAAACGCTCAGCGGGATTGTTGGCAAGCTCTGCATTAATTTGTGATGAGGGAATAATGTCACAGGCCTGACCGATAAACTCAAGCACAGTTTTGAGCGCCATACATCGCTGCTGGTTGTCGTCAACGACAATGATTTTTTCTGAGTGTGTCACAAATAACCTTTAATCTTTCGATTTGATAAGGTTAATAATATGAGATCTGAGGTATTTGGCAAGCCTAAAACAACAAAAGATTGACGTTTAGCGTCAATCTTTTGTTGTTTTAATCATTTGAGTGCAATCAAGGCAAGACTAAATTGATAGTATTCTATCGTTTTATCCAAGCAGATTCAGTGCTTGTCCACGATTCAAATTAGACTGAGCTTGAATGGATATCTGAGCCTGTTGCAAAATATCATTGCGCGCCCGCTCTGACGATGCTTGGGCAAAGTCAGTATCTTGTCTTCTGCTACGTGCGGCAGAGACATTTTCGTGTTGGGTATGAAGATTGCGAATGCTCGAATCTAGGCGGTTTTGCGTAGCACCTAATTCGGCGCGGCTGGTATTAATATATTCGCTGGCACTTTCTAGTGTGGTTTGAGCGGCGGCTCTGCCTGCTGCACTGGTAACATCAATACTGTTTAAACCAAAACCATCTAAATCTGCGTTGGCATCTTTGGTTTGAATATCAATTGAACTGCTGCCACCTAGGGTGATGCCAATAGAACCTGCGCTCTCAAGCAGTTTAACACCACCAAAAGAAGCGTTTGATACAGTTTCACCAATGTGCTCAGTCAATCCGTCGATTTGCGTTTGAATAGCTTGACGGTCTTGAGAATTCAAAGCACCGTTGCCGGCTTGGGCAGTAAGTTCTTCTATTCTGGCAACTGAATCACCTATCTCGGAGTACGTGCCTTCTGCGGTTTGTGCCACTGAAACACCATCATAACCATTTTGTGCGCCTCTCAAATAACCATCAAGCTCGGCACTTAACCGGTTGATGATGGCCAAACCCGCAGCGTCGTCAGCTGCTGAATTGACTTTTTTACCTGAAGCCAGCTTCTCCATAAGGCTCTCAGCCTTGTTTGAAGACGATGGATTAATATGATTTGCTTGATGACCTATACCGTTGATTTGCATATTCTTACCCCTTAATTACCAATTAAACGTTAACACTGTGATGCCGACAGTAAAACGAGTACGACTTCCAGACTTGATTGCCCTGTACACAGTCTAGCATTTTTTTGGCTAAAGATCTGGCAAAAATTGCCGCTAAACAAACATCTATTGCCGCGTCCTCACTTTTAATAAATAAAGACTGCTAACACTTTGTTTATGGTAAAGATTTTATGCTAATGTTGACGTAGCAAGGCATCCATACAAGGTTTTTATCTATGTTTAACGGCGAAAACATCTTCAATATCAGTGGTACAGGCTCATTGGGTAAAATGTACACCAATACCCTGTTAGAACAGTTTAACCCCATTAAAATCACCATCTATACTCGTGACAAATTTAACCCGATGGATTGCATCAAGACTAACATCCCAAATGCCCTGTGCAGTGAACAAATAACCGAGTTTAATAAGTTGGCGATGTTATGAGTTTCATCCCTTACGGTAAGCAACAGATAAGTCAGCAAGATATAGACGCTGTGGTACAAACCCTAACGTCAGATTTTTTGACCCAAGGGCCAAAAATACCCGCTTTTGAACACCGCATTGCCAATATTTGTCAAGCCAAGTATGCATGCGCGGTTAGCAGCGCAACGGCTGCATTACATCTGGCTTGCCTTGCCCTTGAAGTAGGAAAAGGAGATTTAGTTTGGACCAGCCCAATCACGTTTGTCGCCTCAGCCAATGTCGCCCTTTATTGTCAGGCCGACATTGATTTTGTTGATATCAATCGCGAAACAGGTCTAATGTGCCCCAACAAATTGGCAGAAAAACTTGAACACGCCGCGAAGGTAAACCGCCTACCTAAAGTATTAACAGTTGTTCATCTGGCAGGACAAAGCTGTGAAATGCAACGAATTCACGCCCTATGCCAGACCTATGGTATCAGAATTATTGAAGATGCCAGCCACGCCATTGGCGCCAAATACCAAGGGCAACCCGTGGGCAATTGCCGTTTCAGCGATATTGCGGTTTTCAGTTTTCACCCGGTCAAAATAATGACCACCGCAGAGGGCGGTTTGGCAACCACTCAAAACCCCCAATTAGCCGATAAAATGGCCTTGTTGCGCAGCCACGGCATCACCAATGATGAATCTTTATATACAGAGGCCAGTCACGGACCTTGGTACTACCAGCAAATTGATTTGGGTTTTAATTACCGCATGACCGACTTGCAGGCGGCCCTTGGCCTTAGCCAAAGTGACAAGCTCGACGATTTTGTTGAAAAACGCAATCAACTGGCCAATCGCTATGATCAAAAATTTGCTGATTTACCACTTCAGCCGTTACAACAGCTCAAAGATAATTGGTCTTCGTATCATCTGTACATCATATTAACCGACGAAGCACAGTTACCACGTAAGGCATTGTTTGAACACCTTAGAAGCAACAACATTGGCGTTAACCTGCATTACATTCCAGTGCATTTACAACCTTATTATCAGAAATTAGGATTTAAACCCGGCGATTTTCCCGCCGCAGAAGCCTATTATAAAAGCGCCATCACTTTGCCGTTATTTCCACAACTTAACGAGCAACAGCAAGATTTTGTCATAAATTGTATTCAAGACTTGTTATGAAAAAATGGTTGTGAAAAAACGGATATGAAAAACTCAAATACCATGAAATTAGCGTTAGGCACCGTCCAGTTTGGTCTTGATTACGGCATTTCTAATGACGGCGGCCAAGTCGCCATCGAAGAAGTCAAAAAAATTCTGCATATAGCCCAGCAAAATGAAATCGACACGCTCGATACCGGTTGCGCTTATGGCACATGTGAAACAGTGCTAGGTAACGTTTTGCCTAAGCAAGATTTTATGTTCAATGTGATAGACAAGATACCCGACATAGAAACCATTGGAAAAACCATCGGCCAAACCCTAGAACACTCTTTAACGAAATTGCACTTAGACTGCCTCGAAGGTTTGCTGTTACACAATGCCGCCGATTTAACCGATGGGACATATCAGCAACTGAGCGATTTGAAAACCCAAGGCTTGGTGAAAAAAATAGGCGTTTCGGTTTATCATCCTAATCAAGCGTTTGAGCTAGCCGAACGTTATGATTTGGATTTGATTCAATTGCCACTCAATCTGTTCGATCAAAGATTCATTCAAACCGGGTGCATAAAATGGCTTAAAGAGCGTAATGTCGAAATTCATGCCCGCTCGCTGTTCTTACAGGGCTTGTTATTGATGCGAACCACACAATTATCGGACTATTTCACGCCATACAAAGACCTTTTTGAGCGCTTAGACCGTTACTGCGAATCACTGAACATCACCCGCCAGCAAGCTGCGTTAACCATGGCCCACCAGCAACGTAGTGTTGATAAATTTGTTATTGGCGTGTGCTCACAACTACAACTCGAACAGGTCATCGAAGCATACGAAAAAGCTCGGAGTATCGATTTTGAACTGGACCCTTTCAGCTGTCACGAAGAAGCACTGATTAGCCCATTTTTATGGCCCGAGAAAAAGCAATAAAAAATGAAAGAGCAAATCTTATGATTTTGGCAATATTACAGGCGAGAATGTCATCGAGCCGGCTGCCCGGTAAGGTATTAACACCAATACTAGGCATTCCCATGCTACAGCATCAATTACAAAGGCTCAGCCGTTGCAAATCCATCGACAAACTGGTTGTTGCCACTAGTACTGAGCCTTCCGACGACCCACTGGCTTCAATGTGTGAGCAAATCGGTCAACCGTGTTACCGAGGTGATTTAAACAACGTACTAAAACGCTTTTATGATTGTGCCCAAAGCTATCAATCTGAGCAAGATCAACCCACCCACATTGTTCGATTGACCGGTGACTGCCCATTAATTGATGCCACCGTGGTAGATGCCGTGGTGAACAAACATGTGCGCCAAGAATATGATTACACCACCAATGCCTATCCCCAAAGTTACCCCGATGGGCTCGATGTAGAAGTCATGACCGCTCAAACGCTAAATACAATCTATCAAAAAGCCACTCAACCAGACGAAATAGAACATGTGACGTTTTACGTTAGACGTTACGCCGAAGATTTTTCGATTGGCACGCAGGCTTGCGACCAAGACCTTAGCAAACAGCGATGGACCGTGGATTATCCAGAAGACTTTGCGCTGACTAAAGCGGTTTTTGAAGGACTCTACGGGCAAGACCCACACTTTAACTACCAGCAGGTTTTGACCTTTTTACAGCATAATCCCGATGTATTTGCTTTAAACCGACAACATAGTGACTAATATCAATGACAATCGAACAATTCGGTCAATCACAGACATTTCTCAAACGAGCCTTGGCTACCATTCCGCTGGCCTCACAAACTTTCAGCAAAAGCCTGCTTTCGTTACCTGAAGGTGTAAGCCCCTATTTTGCCGAAAAAGGCAAAGGTTGTTATCTTTATGATGTCGACGAAAACCAATACACCGACTTTATGAGTGCACTGCTGTGCATTAGCCTAGGTTATGCCGACAAAGACGTTAACACAGCGGTGACCGAACAACTCGAATTGGGTTCGATATTCTCCCTCCCCCACCGGCTTGAATTTGAAGTGGCCGAGTTACTAACTAACCTTATCCCGTGCGCCGACATGGTCCGCTTTGGCAAAAATGGCAGCGATGCCACCAGCGCAGCCGTACGCCTTGCCCGTGCCTACACCCAAAAAGACATGATTGCCGTGTGTGGTTATCACGGCTGGCAAGACTGGTATATTGGCAGCACCAGCCGCGACTTGGGCGTGCCCACCAGTACCAAAGCGCTGACCCATGCCTTTATCTACAACGACATAGATTCGCTAAAAACCCTGTTTGAAACCCATTCTAACGAATTTGCAGCCGTAATAATGGAGCCAATGAACCTCTATTATCCCAAAGATGACTTTTTGGCCAAGGTTAAAGCGTTGTGCGTAGAGCATGATGTAGTGCTTATTTTTGACGAAACCATCACCGGCTTTAGATTTGATATAAATGGTGCCCAACAACTGTTTGGCGTAACACCCGACTTAGCAACTTTTGGCAAAGGCATGGCCAATGGTTTTCCTATTTCGGCCGTGGTTGGTCGCAAAGACATCATGACCTTAATGGAAGATATCTTTTTCTCAGGCACTTTTGGTGGTGACACCATTGCACTTGCCGCTGCAAAAGCGACGATATTAAAAATGCAAAACCAACAAGTGCTACCCCACGTTCACGCCATGGGCAATTCGATACTAAAACAGTTAAATGGTTTAATTAAAGCAGAAGGCTTAGCTGATTACTTCAGTACCGCCGGTCACCCTAGCTGGAGCTTTCTTGTTAGTAAAGATGGTATTAATGAAGACGTATGGACCATCAAAACCTACTTGATGCAGCAATTAATAAGTAAAGGTTTTATTTCTAACGGCAGTCATAATCTGAGCTTTTCGCACAAACAACAACACATCGACCAGTTAATGGCGGCTTACAGCGAAATATTGCCGCAAATTAAATACTGGGATAAAAAAGGTCAACTGTCACAGCAGTTACGTTGTCCGCCACTTCAACCGATATTCAAGGTGCGCTGATGGGATTAGCAGTCATAAGAGCCGATGCGTCGGCCAACATAGGCGGTGGACACATCTATCGCTGTTTAACACTGGCCGATCAATTATGTGAATTAGAAATTGCCATTCACTTTATCTGCCGCGAAGAAAATGGCCACTTAGCCGACTTGATAAGACAACGCGGTTATCGTGTCAGTTTATTATCAACCGAGCACGAAATTGACGAGATAGAAGATGCCTGGCAATGCCGCAGCTTGATGGAAAAAATCATCGTCGAATTTGGCACAGTTTCAATGATACTGGTTGACCATTATCAGCTCAGTGCAGTTTGGCACACCATGATAGCGCCATTAGCCCAACATATGGCCGTCATTGACGACCTGGCCAACCGGCCCTATCGCTGCGATTTAATATTTGACCAATCGCTTGGCCGAACAGCCAAAGACTATCAGCCTTGGGTAACCGAGCAGTGTAAAACCATAGTCACCGGCGCCGAACATGCGCTATTGCGATACCAATTCATAAACTTGCGCGAGGCGGCGAAAAAACGCAGGGCCAAAATCAAAGCAGTTAAAACTGTGCTCGTTGCCATGGGCGCGACCGACCCCGACAATGTCACCATAAATGTATTACAACAACTGACCAACCTGCCAGAAGCCAAAGGTTGGACGATTAAAATCGCCTTAACCGACAAAGCCAAACACATAGATGAGATAAAACGCTTCATTGATTCAAGCACTTTGGGTATTGAACTGTTGATCAACGTTTACGACATGGCCGACTTAATACTGCATTGTGACATTGCCATTGCCGCCGCAGGCACATCAATGTTAGAGCGCTGTTGTTTGGGCCTACCCAACGTGATTGTTTGTGTTGCCGACAACCAACAACACATTGCCGATGCACTAATTGAAACCGACAGTGCCATTGCCGTCATGAGCACCGAGCAATTGCCCACTCAACTGTGTGATGCCTTGCAAGGGTTTGTCGGCGATATGCCGCGCTATCAAACCATCGCTAACAATACTTTTGCCGTGTGTAATGGCGACGGAAAAATCGAATTGGGCAACCAAATTGATGATTTGATGCAAATAGAGCAACAATGGCTGCATCCGGTAACCAAAGACCACGTCGACCTGTTATTTCAATGGCAGCAAGCGCCGCAAACCCGTCAATATTCTCGCGGCCCAAATCCGCCCACGCTCGAACAACACCAACAGTGGTTTGCAGCAACAACAGCCGATAAAACGGTTCATTTTTACATCATCATGCTGGGCCAACGTCAGTGCGGGTTTGTCAGATTAAACCCAACCAAACACAACGATATCAACGGTTTTGAAGTTTCCATCGCCATGGCACCTGATGCACACGGACTAGGTATGGGTCACAAAGCGCTGGTTTTGTTGCATCAACTTCACCGAGAAAAACAGCTATTTGCCTATATAGACCCGCAAAATAAAGTCTCTATTAAAGCCTTTGGCAAAGCGGGTTTCAGCGCGTTAGACGATGATTGGTATCATCTCGAAGGTACAGCACATAAAGGAAGCAGTTTATGAATCATGAAATTCACATTGATGGCACAGGCATAGGCAACCACTATCCGCCGTACATCATCGCCGAATTATCAGGCAATCATAATGGCGACATTAACCGTGCCATCGCGCTACTTAAAGTCGCTAAAGAATCTGGTGCTAACGCGGTAAAAATTCAAACCTACACCGCAGACACCATGACCATAGATTGTGACAAACCCGACTTTCTAATCGAAGGTGGTTTATGGCACGACAAACAACTTTATCAATTATACGAGTGGGCACACACCCCATGGGCATGGCATCAGCAGTTATTCGATGAAGCCAAAAAGCTCGGGATCACCATTTTTAGCTCACCGTTTGATGAAACCGCCGTCGACCTACTCGAAAGCCTTGGTGCGCCAGCCTACAAAATTGCCTCATTCGAACTCACCGACTTAATGCTGATCAAAAAAGTCGCCGCCACTGGCAAACCGATGATAATGTCGACCGGCATGGCCAATCAGGCTGAGATTCAACAAGCCATAGACACCGCCCGTGAAGGTGGATGCCAAGACCTAATTATTTTGCATTGCATCAGTGGCTACCCTACGCCCATTGCAGGCTCAAACCTCAACAGCATCAGGCGTTTGCAACAAGACTTTGACGTATGCGTGGGTTTGTCTGATCACACTTTGGGTGTCACCGCCGCCATTACAGGTGTTGCACTGGGTGCGCATGTAATAGAAAAGCATTTTACATTAGACCGCGAAGATGGCGGCCCAGACGCCGCCTTTTCATTAGAACCCGATGAGCTAAAACAACTGTGCGAAACAACACTTGATGCATGGTCAGCACTGGGCGAAGGAGATTACACCACTAAGGTCGATGAAAAACCCAACCTTAAATTCCGCCGCTCTATTTACGTGGTAGAAGATATTAAAAAAGGTGAAGTGTTAACCGAAAAAAATGTTCGCCGCATTCGCCCGGGGTTTGGACTTGCACCTAAGCATTACCCTGAGGTGTTAGGCAAAACGGCTAGTCAAGATATTGAACGGGGCACGGCGCTGGATTGGGGTATGGTTTCGTAGGCGTATGTCAAAAACCATAAAAATACTCGCTCTGCTCATATTCGTACTTGTTTGTTTTGGCCTCATCAACGAAAAGCTCAACAAACAACAAGCTTTAATAGATTACCCACCTAAAGGTAAATTGATAGACATCGGCGGTCGAAATATGCACCTCGATTGCCGAGGCAGTGGTAGTCCCACTGTTATTTTTGAATCAGGCCTCGATACCAGTGGTTCGTTAAGCTGGTCGCTGGTGCATGACGAAATAGCTAAAACAACCAGAGCTTGTGCATACGACAGAGCAGGCATGATGTGGAGCGACCCGCGCCCCAATACAAATAACATAGGCAAAGCCATTGCCGATGACCTCAACGCAACATTAACCACAGCTGGTGAACAAGGGCCTTTTGTCATGGTAGGTCATTCTTTTGGCGGACCCTACGTCACCATTTTCACCAAGTATTATGGCGACAGTGTCGCAGGTTTGGTGCTGGTTGACACCTCTCATCCCGAGCAGGTAGAACGCATGAAAGGTTTAGCCCAAGAACACTGGTTCGACACCGCCACTTACGCCGTAATGGATTTCTTCGAACCTGCCTGGAGCATAGTCGGGCTAACACGTGTGTTTGCTAAACTGAACACCGCAAAAGAACCCAATCAAAGCGATTATGACGCACAAGCAATAGATGCCTATTCGCCAATATCCGGAGAATCGCACACTATTGAAAGTCACGATTATCAACATACATTAGCGCAGGCTAACAAGGCTTTAGATTTTGGCGAGCGCCCTTTGGTGGTAATAAGTGCAATCGCCAACTTTGACGAGATACCAGAGGAAGAGTTAGAAGAATACGGTTTAAGCCGAGCCTTGGTCCCAGAGGTGAAAAGAAGGCAAGTCGAAATGGCAAAAGAGCAAGTCACTTGGTCGGCAAATGGTAGGCATATTCTTTTATACGATACAGCTCATTATGTGCAATTCACTAAGCCTAATATTGTGATTGATGCGGTGAATGAGGTTGTGGCTGATGTTCGAAGCAATAAATAGTGCGTAGGATGGGTCCAAGGGAACCGAGGCCCATCCCACAAAACAAAAACGACCTACCCAACAATCTCCCTTTGCAACAAAGCCACCATCCGTCCGGTTTTGGCAGTCCAAACACCGCTAGCCAAATCAGGGGTTAAAATCTGCACCACGCTCCAACCTTCCAACCCTTGCTCATTAAATAGTGAAGCCAAGTCTGGCAATGGGGTTTTCTTAATACCCGCCAAAAAACCTTCTTTCGTGTCTATCTCAAGTGTTTTAAATTCATACTGTTTCATTTGGGGTATTTCCTCATAATCTAAGTCTGTAATGCTAATATCAAAAGTCGACGCCAAGGCTTTTTTCGACTGTAATGAAGCAGTTGCTTCTTTTTCTATCCTTTGAACGGTCCTAGTGTTTAACCCGGCTGCTATGCCAAGCTCTTCTTGGGACCAACATTTATCCAATCTCAGTTGAATAACCAACTCTGCATTTATTTTCATTGCTGGGCCTATTTACCTTTCATAATTGAGCACTGGAATGACTGAAAGTACGTCAATCAAGGCGGATGAGTGCAGGATTAGTCATCTAAATCAAACTCATTCAACGATGGGTGATGTACTTTCAGCCCTTCCCCTTTGGGCTGTGGTCATTTTGCCCTCTACCCGCGTTACAGTTCGTTCAAATAGAATAACTATTCATCTCTCACAGTGCCTTGGTAGAGAACAAAATGCCCTACAGCAGTGTCAATTATGAAAGGTAAATAGGCCCCTGTTCAAAGGCCTAAAGTTAAGTGAATGTAACTGAAAGTGGATGTATCATACCCAAACCCCACGGAATTCTTGACGCATACCACACGACAGTAATGTGTAAAGCATACGACAGAAATACGACAGTTGTTATATAATTGACCATATAAGCCAATTTTTTGATTTGAAGCGCAGTGCAGTTTTATTTATTACTGGATTTAAGGAATAAAATTTGCTTAATTTAGTCTATAAGAATGGCGACAACAAAAAACCGTCACAGCGGTAGACAGAGGCATTAGTGCAATGAAGTTTCGTAAAATCACCTTTCAGGGCCAAGAAGCGCTCGATGAAATCGTTGAAGAAATTGAAGATCAAACCTATCACCTAGTCCCAGACCATCATTATGGTCTACACAGTTTGATTGAAAAACAGAACCGGTTTGCCGAACTTAACGAAGTCAGCCAAGAACATTTTGAGCGGCCTTTTGATATACGACAAAGTGATTTTACCCGCAAGGCCTTTACTCGCCTCAAAAGTGTCATCCCCCCAGATTTGTGTGACTATTTCATCAAACAATCCAAAGAGAACCCCGATGCCATCAAACACCCAGATGTGATGAACAGCCTGTTGCCAGTTATCCTCAAACCTGAAATAGATGAACAAATTTGCTCGTTTTTTGGCAGTGAATACACCCTGTTTTGGTATAGCTACTTGCAAACCGAACCCGGACTTGAAAATCGCGCACATTCTTCATACTGGCATTGCGACCGAGGCCCCGTTAAACACCTTAAGATGCTGATTTATCTCAACGACTACGACGACCATCTGGGCAACACCAAATTTTTGGATAAAACCGCCAGTGACAAATTAAAAAAGGTCGGTTATATTTTTGGCGACATCAATACCCGCAGTGACGACCTAGGCCCCCTCGCCCGTGCCAAAGGTATTGATATCAATGAAGTCATGTATGAAGACATCAAAGCGGGTGACGCCTTATTGTTTGCCCCCAATCAAATTGCCCACATAGGCAAAATCCCTGAAAAGGCAGCACGTCACGTTTTACAACTGTGTTTTTTACCCTCACCGTTTCCTTGGTTATATACCAAAAACAATGTTTATTACACCAAAACCGAAGCCACGCCATTTGAAGGTGTAGCAGAGCAAATCTTGCGCTTTGTCGAAGAAAAACCCAAACGTTTTGGTGAGCGAGTTGCCGTACCGGCAGACGGTGCCATCACCACGCCAGAGCAATTAAAATGGCTGATGCACAACATGTATGCCGACGAGAATTTTGCCGACATCATGTTTGAACGACTGATGGAACTCGACCCTAACCTAAAAGAACTCAGCACCTTAGGGTCTTTGCTAGAAACCTTATCGATGTCATTCAAAGGCAGTATCGACTGGCATGGCGATTTGGGTATCGAGAACATTCGTAACCTCGAACAGCTGGCGCAATTTCAAGTCGAATACCGCGATGCCGTCACTCGCTACTCAGCTACAGGTAAATCCAAACCCGAAGCGATTTTTTGGCCAATGCCCGACCACGCCAGTCGCCCAGCATCAAAATTTGATGCAATACCATTTGTTAAACACCACCCAATCATGAACATGGATACCCCCATAGGCTCAGCTGGCAGCTGTTTTGCCTTCGAAATTGCCCATGTATTTCAAGAAATGGGTTACAACTACGTAGTCACCGAACGTAACGACGACCCAGCATCAGGCATCACAGTCGATGGTTACAATCCCGGTGATAAATCGGCAAAATTCTGCGCCAACTACGGTATTTTATTCAATACCCCCAGCTTTAAACAACTGGCAGAGCGGGCTTTTGGCGTTAGGCCAACCAAGCAGATTTTGTTTCAACAGCCCGACCGAGAATGGGTTGACCCATACCGCGAAAACGTCACATTTAAGTCTCAAGAAGCTTATTACACCGATTATGACCGCCATATCGAAGCCACCCGAACAGCCCTTGAACAAGTTGAAGTGTTCATCGTGACATTAGGGCTTAACGAGTGCTGGTCATTCAGAGATGGCACCGTGATGTCGCGAAATCCGCGTAACAACATGTTCCCTTTTGTTAAGCACAATACCTTAACCGTGCAGCAAAACGTCGACAACATTCAGGCTTTTTTTGATATCGTCAAAGCACATAACCCCAAATTCAAACTTATTATTAGCGTATCGCCTATTCCGTTCTTGGCCACCGGCAGAGCAGAAGATACTCATGTGATCAGCGCCAATTGTCATTCAAAATCAGTACTGAGAGTCGCCGCAGAACAGTTGGTTCAAAGCAACCAAGACATGTATTACCTGCCCAGTTACGAGTTGGTGATGGAATGTATTGAAGATGCTTGGGAAGTCGACACACGCCACGTTAAACGCTCGACCGTTGAGCAGGTAGTAGCAATGTTTAAACAAATATTCATTCAGGCATAAGGCTAAAATCATGCAATTTGGCAAAGTAAAATTTCCTGATGAACCCGAACTCAATGTGCTCAACGTGCAATATGAAAATGAGCAATATCATCTGGTACCCGACCATCATCACGGTTTACGTGCGTTAATTGAAAAGAAACAGCGTTTTGGCGAACTCAACACCGCGTCACAACAGCAATTTGACCGTCAATACGTGGTCAAACCTTGTGAGTTAACTAAAAAGCACCAAAGCCTGCAAAAAATGGTGTTACCAGCCGACTTATGCGGCCAACTTATTAGCCAAAACAAAGAAAATCCTGACGCAATTAAACATCCACAAGTGATACAAAGTCTATTGCCACTGATTTTGTCTGAGGATATCGACAGCCAAATTTGCTCTTATTTTGGCAGCGAATATACGCTCATGTGGTATTCGTATTTACAAACAGCACCGGGTCTTGAAGACCGTTCTCACTCCTCTTACTGGCATTGTGACTTAGGACCCGAAAAACACCTTAAGATGTTGATTTACCTCAACGATTACGACACTCATCTAGGCAATACCAAGTTTTTGAGCAAACAAAGCACTGATAAACTCAAAAAAGCCGGTTATATCTTCTGCTCTGTCAGTAAACGCACAGACGACATCGGCCCTTTGTGTCGCGACCGCGATATTGATATGACTGAAACCATGTATGAGAGTATTCGTGCAGGTGACGCTTTGCTGTTTAACCCCAATCAATTGGCTCACATCGGCAAAATCCCCGAACTTGATGATCGCCACGTACTGCAACTGTGTTTTGTACCAAGCCCTTACCACTGGCAGTTTACCCAACAAAGCGTGTTGCCCGTGCAAACTTTTTGTAGCCCTTTTGATGGCGTAGCAGACATAATGCTCGACTACGTGGAAAGTCAAAGTGTAGAACTTGAAGACCAGTTATTAATCCCCGCTGGCGGCGGTATTGATTCAAGCCAACAACTCAATTGGTTGCTCAACAACATTTTTACCGAAGGCGATTATGCGCAAGTAATTTACCACCGCCTTACACAGGCCGACCCACACCGAGTGCAAGTAAACTCTGTTGAATCGCTTATTCTCTACCTTAAAGACACCGCTTTAAACACCATTAATTGGGAAGGTGAACTAGGCCTAGAGCATGTGCGTAACCTAGCTCAACTAACCCAATACGAACAATCGTTTCATCACAGTAAAACCCGCTATACTGGCGAGGGTAAAAACAACCCTTCAGCGATTTTCTGGCCAATGCCAGACCACCCGAATCACCCAATGTCTAAATTCGATGCCTTGCCATTTGTCAACAAACACCCAATCATGGATATCGCCACACCTATCGGTTCTGCGGGCAGTTGTTTTGCCTTTGAAATTGCGCGGGTATTTCAAGAATCGGGGTACAACTATGTGGTGACAGAGCGAAACGACAACCCTGAATCGGGCGTAGTGATTGCCGGTTACAACCCAGGGGATACCAATGCCAAATTCAGCGCCAACTACGGTATTTTATTCAACACCCCAAGCTTCAAACAACTGGCCGAGCGAGCCTTTGACGTAAAACCGACTAAACGCAGTTTATTTCAATTACCAGAAGGTGGCTGGGTAGACCCCTATCGCGAAGGCGTGATGTTCTTCAATACCGAATCTTATGAAGAAGATTATCCGCGTCACATCAGCGCTACTCGCACCGCACTAGAGCAAGTCGAAGTGTTTATTATTACCCTTGGATTAAACGAATGCTGGGAGTTTCGTGATGGTTCGGTCATGTCACGCAATCCTCGTGGCAATATGTATCCGTACGTTAAGCACAAAACCTTAACAGTGGCCGAAAACGTCGCAAACATTCAGGCTTTTTACGACATAGTTAAACAGCACAATCCCAAATTTAAACTGATCATCAGCGTGTCGCCAATCCCATTTTTGGCCACTGGCAGAGCCAAAGAAAAACACGTTATTGCCGCCAATACCCATTCAAAATCAGTGCTGAAAATTACGGCTGAACAATTGGTCGCCAAAAACGAAGATGTTTATTACCTACCCAGTTATGAACTGGTGATGGAATGCATAGAAGATGCCTGGGAAATCGACACCCGGCATGTCAAAAAAACCACCGTTGAACAAGTGGTCGCCATGTTCAAACAAATTTTTATCAAGTGACTCTCATGGAAATTCGCAGACGTAGATTTAACAACATGTTTGATGTGAACGAAGTCGTCGAACAATTAGAAGACCAGACCTATTATCTGGTGCCTGGGCACCAGTACGACCTTCGCAGCCACTTCGACAAAAAAAGCGGCTACACTGAATTGCACAAACTGGCGCAAGACCGATTTGACCGTAATTATGTCACCCGTGAATGTGAAGTAGCCAAAAAGCACCTAACCTGCCTAAGAGAAGTTATTCCGGTCGATTTGTGCCAAATGCTGATGAACGAGCATGCCAACAACCCCGAAGCGCTGAAAGAGCCGCAAATAATGAAGTCATTATTGCCGCTTATTTTAAATGACAATATCGACAGTCAGCTTTGTTCGTACTTTAACAGTGAATACAACCTGTTGTGGTACTCATACCTTGATACGCCAACCTTTACAGACAGAGAACGGCGTTCGTATTCATCTTATTGGCATTGTGACGGCGGGCCAGCCAGACACCTTAAAATGCTGATTTACCTTAATCCGTATGAAGAACACCTTGGCAATACGCGGTTTTTAGATAAACCCACCACCGACAAGCTCAAAGACACCGGGTATATCTTTTGCGACATCAGCTTGCGCACCGACGATCTGGGCCCTTTAGGCCGGGCCAAAGACATCGAAATTAAGCCAAAAATGTATGATGACATTAAAGCCGGTGATGCTTTGTTGTTTAATCCCAATCAATTGGCGCACATTGGTAAAGTGCCTGAGCTAAAAAACCGCCACGTATTGCAGCTGTGCTTTGTCCCTTCACCGTTTCACTGGGAACATGCCATGGAGCACATTCAACCGGTGCAAAACCACTGCGTTGACTTTGCAAATGGCTGGGCAAAAAATATCATGAGCCAAGTTGAAGACCGGCCAAGAGCCTATGAAGATCAAGTTTTAATTCCGTCAATCAACGGCATACAATCTCGCGATCAGCTCAGGTGGCTGATTCAAAACATGTACAAAGACCAAGAACAAGCCAATAAAATGTACACCCAGTTGATCAAAAGCGATCCAAAGCTCAGCCAACTTAACTCTATTAATGCGTTAATGAATGTGCTTAAAACCTCAACGCGCGACAGCATAAACTGGGAGGGTGAACTTGGCGTAAACAACATTCGCAATCTGGCCCAACTGGCCAATTATGAAGCCGAGTTGCAAGACAGCATTACCCGCTACAGCCCTAAAGATAAACCCAGCAGCCAAGGGATATTCTGGCCAATGCCAGATCATCCTGAACACCCAGGCTCAAAATACGACCAACTGCCCTTTGTACAAACACACCCCATCATGAACGCCAACACACCCATAGGTTCAGCGGGCAGCTGCTTTGCCTTTGAAATTGCCCGAGTCTTTCAAGAAATGGGGTTTAACTACGTAGTCACCGAAAGAAACGACGACCCAAATGCCGGTTTTGGCGTAGACGGTTACCGGGCGGGCGACAAATACGCAAAATTCTGCGCCAACTACGGCATATTGTTCAACACCCCCAGCTTTCGCCAACTGGCTGAGCGCGCCTTTGGGGTGACAAAAACCAAACAAATTTTGTTCCAACAACCCGATGGTGGTTGGGTAGACCCCTATCGCGAAAGCGTGCTGTTTTTTAATTCAGACGCCTATAAAAAAGACTATCACAAGCATATTGCCGCCACCCGCGCGGCACTCGAACAGGTTGAAGTGTTTATCATCACACTAGGCCTAAACGAGTGTTGGTCATTCAGAGATGGCACGGTAATGTCGCGTAATCCACGTGCAAACATGTACCCTTACGTAACGCATAAAACATTGACGGTAGAAGAGAACATCGCCAATATTCAGGCATTTTTCGACATAGTTAAACAGCACAACCCCAATTTTAAACTGATCATTAGCGTCTCCCCCATTCCATTTTTGGCCACGGGCCGAGGCGAGACTCATCATGTTATTACTGCCAACACCCATTCAAAGTCAATATTAAGGGTCAGCGCAGAAGAGTTGGTCAACAACAACGAAGATATGTATTACCTGCCCAGTTACGAGTTGGTCACCGAATGCATCAAAGACGCTTGGGACATAGATACCCGCCACGTCAAAAAATCGACAGTTGAGCAAGTGGTTGATATGTTTAAACAAATCTTCATCAAACCGGAGCAAGATAGTTAATGAGTGAACGCGAAGCATTCGAAAGACAATACCAAGACAGCGGCTTTGGCTCGCAGCGCCGCTACCCTAACGAATCGTTAATCGGTTTTTTGGCGGGCAATTATTTTTCCATTCCCGCAGGTGAGCGCAAATCAATACGCATATTAGAATTAGGTTGTGGTTCAGGCGCCAATTTATGGTTAATAGCCAAAGAAGGTTTCGACACGTACGGTATTGATTTTGCTCCAACAGGCATAGATTTTTGCAAAAACATGCTGGCCAGCTGGCAGGTTGAGGCCAAACTCGAATTGGCCGATATGACCAAACTCCCCTTCGAAGCCGACTATTTCGACGCCATTGTTGATGTGGTTTCGATGCAGCATTTAAATTATGCCCAGCACAAATTGGCCTACAGCGAAGTCAATCGTACGCTCAAACCCGGTGGCAAGTTTTTCTCGTATCATCTGGGCGAAAACTCAATATCAGGGCGTACAGCTGACAGCTATATCGACCACTGTACGGTCACCGACATCGCCGCAGGCTACCCGCTTGCAGGCAATGGTCCTACGTGTTTTTTGGCGGGTAACGAGGCGCGAAAATTGATGACTAATGCGGGGCTGGTTAATAGTAATGTTGAAAAGCAGCAACGCTCTTATGCGAACCAAACCCAGTGGATAGAGTATTTGATTATTCAAGCGCAAAAAGCAAAGTAACCTAATGGTGCAACAATCTGTAGCTTTAATGGATTTGGCATTGGGGGCAATCCCCCGTGATTGCCCTTGAATACGTATCACATTGATAGATAATGCAAATTTCATAAAAGGTAGACACAGGAGTCTACCCCCTACGGGGCCTTTGTTTTAGACCTAAACTACACTTGATTCAAACACGCTCTCGCCCGCGTCATATCACCCTCGATTTGTTCAATCAATTTCATAAACCCGGCATCTTGATGTAATGGCCAAAACACCGGATGATGCTGGTAGTTAAACCGCCACCCCATCAAAAAACCTTGCTCATAAGCCCTGCGTAACGAGGCCACAATCTTGTCGTTACCAAGCGGCACGCCAGCCCAAAGTGATGCCAATAGCCAATGTTGGGTGGCTTGCAATTTGTCAGATTCAACTTCAAAAAACGACTTGGCCGAAAATCCTTTTAAATGCCTAGCCAAACGGTTTGCTTGCTTGGCCCTACCTGTATTGCGGTAAATATAAATCAAAGGCTCAAGGGTATGAATGGGAATGCCGAGTTTCAGCGAAAGCGGCTCTACCGATTTATCCATCAAAGCCAACACATCTGGGTATTGCTTCATTATCATCTGTTCGGCCGCATCAAGCTTGCCGCCTTCAAGATACATGGCCAAAATAGAATGCCTCAACCAGCTTTTCATGCCCCGGCTGGTGAACTCAATAGACTTGTCAAAATAGACCTTTTGGGCCAATGCCAAAGCCTCGTCGACCTTGCCAAGTAAATGTAATGCATGAACCTTTGCAACTTGCGCCGAACCTGATTTTGGCATTTGTTCAATGGCCTTAGTGGCAAACTTAAGCGCCTTTTCGCCCATACCTATGGCTTGATAAGTTGTTGAAAGTTCTAATAGTGTTTTACTGTCTTGTTTAACATGCAGGCTCTTCAATGAATTGATATCGGTTTGAAGGGCTTCAGGCCAAGCACATGTTGAATCATTGGCAAAAGCTGAGGTGACCAACAAAGACAGAGCAATGCCGATAATCGTTCGTTTTAATGGGATCATAAAGCTAGCTCACAGTAATTTGAAAGTCTGTATCAAGCCTGACACAGACGCTTAAAACCAGCAAATGAGTGAGATAAACGGGCGGGGCTATCCATCTTTTTCCCCTTTCACCCTTCACCCTTTCAATACTCACCCATCACTTGGCGCATCATCATCTGTTTTCTTAAAGAACACCCACAGCGTATAAGCGCAATCTTGTTTTCCTTCATCAATGTCTTTGTCTATCATTGGTAAATCGCTCACTTCTGCCGGCGTACCGTCTGGCTTTAAGTAGTTATCAATGGCAAAAGCGGGTAACCGGCTAACCACAGTGAACTTATCTTCAAGTAGCCCTTCAAGCTCTCCATTTTGAGAATCATAAATGCGCAGTTTTTTTGCCATTACCGCTGGCGTATTGGCGTAAAAATTATCGAAATTTTCATTGATGTCTATCACAACCAAAATGCCATCGTTTTTGAGCACCCTGTCTATTTCACCAGATAGTCGCTCTACATCTTGGTCAACATTAAAGCAACCAAACAGCCCTGAGCAAATAACAATATCAAACTTATCATCGTCATAAGGCATAGCCAGCGCAGACCCCTGTTCGAAATTCATCACCGCTGGCGAGAGTCTTTTACACAACTCAACAGCACTTGTGCTCATTTCAAGGCCATAGCAATTTTCGGGTTTTGCTCGGCATTCGGTTAAAAAACGTAATTTGCTACCACTGCCGCAGCCCGGTTCTAATATTGTGTAATTTGGAAAATCGGTTTTGCCTAGCGCGACCAATATCCCGATAATATATTTATAGACACGATAGTTATTGAACAATACAAAAAGGTCGGACTCACTAAGCAAGGCTTGGGCGTCATGACCATAACGAAAGGTTTTCATTCATTTTGCTCCAAAGAATAAACAGTTATATTGTGGCGAAATCTATTGAACCGTCAATACAGTCCACTAACTAACTTTTTGCAGTGTACAACCACTTTATCCGCAATACAAAACCTGTAGTCAATAGACCCGACTTTGCCACTAGTATTACGCCAGAGTTTTGATAACATAGATGCTCATTTTCGAGCAATCGCGCCAATAATATCAATAGCATAAGGCGCACCGTTCAAGGAGCCGTACCCAGTGAGTACTTTCAATTACAACGATGACATCCCGCAACTGAGTAAGACAGATATATCCCGCCACTTTAATCGTCACCGAGTCACTAAATATTTTATCGACATGTTGGTCAAATTGGGCAAAACCGATTTGAAAAATTACAAAGTACTAGAGCCCGGTTGTGGCGGTGGCGACAAGTTACGCTTTTTTGCTGAAATGAATGTGCCACCTGAAAATTGCTATGGTATCGAAATGTCTCAATCGGGTGTTGATCGCTGTAAACGCTTGTCTCCAGCGGCAATGAATTTTCAGGTTGGTGACGCTATGAATATGCCCTTTGAAGAAAACTTTTTCGACATAGTGGTGTGCTCAGGATTGTTTGGTTGTTTTCAAGACGACAACGATGTTAAAAAGCTATCAGCCCAAATAGACAAAGTGTTAAAACAAGATGGTGTTTTGCTGTTGCCGGACCTAAATCATAACTATGTGGATTTTTATGGTCAAAACGAAGCGGTCATGGCCAAAAACCTACGCGGATTTAATACCGAAACAAAAGAACTCGAAAACCTGCTGGCTGAGCGCTTTCGCATTGTTAAACAACAACCGATTTTTGTCGTTGATGTGCTGGTTGGCGCAGATGGTAACCCGATAGAAATTGAAAACTACCCGCTGGTTGATTATCAAATTGACCAAGGCGTGATGAAATGTAGTTACAGTTTTTGGACTTTTGTTAAAGTGTAGGCAAACAAATCATAATAATGAATAACGACCAAAAGGCGTTTTGATGGATACTCAACAATACGATATCATTTTGATTGGGGCCAGCCCGGTCATGTGTTTACATGCCGCGTCATTGGCTAGGCATCACAAAGTTTTGCTCATCGACAGACGCGACTCAGTCGGCGGGGTTTGGCAAAGTGGCGATTTTGACGGCCATACCTTTTCCTGTATGGTGCCGCATATTCTCGAACCCCACCCCGGTTTATACGACTTTTTAGAAAGCCACCTTGGGCTTGAAATGGAAGATGTATTAGAAGAAAGTTGCGTAGCCTTTACCGAAGAATTATTTGGCCAAAAGCTCCACCCGTATTCATCCTATTACCTGCATCGCGTGAGTTCCCCTGCCCTGTTTGAACAAGTTAAACAAGCCATGCACCAAGGCATGAACTATCAAATGTTTGTTGAACACGTTAATAAAAACAACCCTATGCTAGCACCGCACTATCGCCCCACCGACAATTCGGCCATTGGTGTTAAGTTTATGAAAGGCGGCACCAGCACTTTCAGACAAGCACTAGCAGACAAGTTGGCCCAATCAGGATGTGATGTGTTGCTCGAAAAAAATGTCGACAACATGAAGATACTGCCAGATTCTGTCACGCTCGAATTAAACGATGGCAGCAGCATAAGTGGCAAACAAGCTTATTTGGCTCAACATTGTATTCCTAACAAGGTCACTATTGGTCACCTGCAACCGTTTGAGTTTAAAAAAACCACGCAACACCATAACAGCACCTTGCAATTGAAAGTCAAAGCATCGTTTTGCCATCGCTTTTTTTATGCTTATTTTCCTATCTCGACCAGCATTTACATTGCCTCACGTATGGACTTTTACGTAGGCGAAGTCGAACCGGGCATCGTTTATTTGGCCATTACCCTCAAAGGTCACACCAGTCATTTAACACCAGAGTTTCTCGACTCATTAGTACAACAACTAGTGATTGTTGGACTGATGAGCGACGATGCCCAAATTGTCACCCATCAATATGTTGAAGAAATACGTCCGCGTATAGGCATGGACGATATGGTGAATCTGGGTCTTGTCAGTGAGGGTAAAGTTAGAGTGGTCGATATGACCCAAACAGGTGGTTTAGGCCGAGCCATTTATGACAATATGATTTCGTTTTTGTAACGAATGAACAGACACAATAGGTGAGTTTTAAACGGCTCACCCAGATTATTTCTCTTTTTGCCACCAAAACCCCAAAATAACAACGAACTTTATGTTTAAAATATCAGACATTTGCATTTTTGGTATTTTTCTCAGTTGAACTCAAAATAATCCTTATAAAACAACTCACTCCTACTTTTTGACTGGTAACAATCTATTATTAAAAAATGTATGTCTGGTCGTTATTTAATCATTTAACTACGAAATTTTGATGGATTTTCAATTTTTTAGTTGATATCGTTAAAAGGCATTCAGGTAATCTAGCACTCGAAAAGAATTCGAAAGCATGTTCAAAAATGAATTTGAATATGAAATACCTAAACGACAAAACAATGGAATATAGTAGATTTGGAAGTGGTTACCCTCCCGTCAAAATGACGGACAATAATAAATACCTCTGCCTAATTTTAAATTAAAAACGATTTAATCGCTTACAAAAAACTGAAAACTGCAAAATTCAGCGCGGCATCTTTGTGTCTAATTTTGGGGTTAAGTTAAAACGATGAGGCATCACATGTTACAGATAAAACGCTTTTTAAAACCTTTAATGGCTGTACTGTGCCTGACCAGTTTGACAGTAAATGCCGAATTTAACCTCGACAAATACCGTGTGGTACTCGACCAAAAAGAGCGGCGCACCGACTTACGAGTTTACAACACCAGCGAAGAATTCATCAGCTTTAGGGTGCAGTTGTTAGATATGGCGATGAACGAAATTGGCGAAATTAAACCAATTGAAGACTATGCCTACTCGGCCAAAAGCCTCGTTAGGGTCAGCCCTCGCATGGCCAAAAACGTGACGCCACATACTTATCAAAAATTTCGAGTTCGTACCCGTGGGATTAAAGAAATCGGTGAATTTAGAACCCATTTGTTGATTGAAGAATTATTACCTCCGCTAGACGGAGAAGCCAAAGGCATGATAATTCGCCCTAACCTGCGCATGGTCATCCCCATTTTTATTAAAAATGGCACGGTTAACGTCGATGTCAGCGCCACCAACTTTGCTTTTACCGCCACCGATAATACCTTGAACTTTGATATTAACCGCAGCGGCAATGGCTCGGCCTTTGGCAATATAATCATTGAAGACAGCAATGGCGAAATTATCTACCGAAAACACAATGTCGGCGTATATCGAGAGCTCGCTCAACGCAAGTTCAGCATTGAATTACCCGATACAATCCAGACCCGCAAAGGCTTGATATTTAAGCTTTTGCACCCCGACTCTGAGGAGATCATTCTTCAGCAGTCAATTTAAACCAGTACTAAGCAGTACGTCAATCTAGTAAATAGTAACCAAGGAAATCTATATTATGAAAAACAAAATGTTAATCACCAGCCTATTGGCAGCCAGTGTTTCAATGGGTGCATCTGCCGAGACTTTCACTGTTAACGTTGATGTCGTCAAGGAAGCCATACCAATTTCAATCACGCAGAAAACACCGATGGTCATATCAGCGGTTCGTATTGACGAAAGCGTCACCGATGGCCTAGTGATATGTACATCTTACGGTGCGCCACTTCCAGACAAGAACTACTGTAGCGGCCCCTTTAACAATGGTGTTTATACCATAGCAGGTGCTCCGTTTGCCGAGGTGAACTACGCATTTGATTCATCTCTTCTTGTCAACGGCGGCTTAAGCTTAAGTTTGTACAACAAAACAAACTCTGCCGCAGGTGCACTTGTCAACGTCGACAGTACTGGCAACGTAGATGTTGAAATGCGTGGTGAGTTGAAGGTGGACGACCCAAGTCAGGTGAATACAGGTTCTTACCAGTTCGATTTCAACATGACTGCCGTATACAACTAAACCGCAATCGTTATTGATAATGAATAGAATCAAGGGCCTGACAAACAACTGTATACCGTTCTTTAGTATGCGTTGTGTTCAGGTCTTTTTTCTGTTTGCCTTATTGATTTGTCATACCGCACGAGCCGAAGATATTGTCTACCTCGACCCATTTCTGGACATGCGCGCTTTTGAAGGCGAAGTTGAACTTTACACGCCCGACTATGAATCTTTTCATGTTGCCTTAAGCTCCCTAAAAACCGTGCTTGAAATTCACCTTGAGTATCCCAGCAGCAATATCAACATGAGCAATAGCAACAAGATCAAAGAAATTACCGGCTGGGTATTTTATCAAAATGCTCTGGTCAGCTCAGATTTAGCCCACAAGAAAATCACCATTGCAGGCAAAACTTATCTCATTGAAGGCGATGATTTTATTGAATTCGAAGACGTGATTTACCTCAACAGTAAAGCACTGAACCGATGGTTCGATATTAACATCATGGTGGATATGAACCGCCTAATGGTCAACTTCAACACCAAAGGCCGCCACCCTTACTTTGAAGCGATAAAACGTAAATTTCGCTACAACCAAATCGATGGTTTTAAAAAACAAGTCAACAAAACAGTGGCATACGACAATCAATATCAATGGATAAATTGGCCCTCAAGCGACATTCGTATCAGTAAAACCCTGTCTAACAACTCACAAACCAGCGTTGTAAGCTCCGCTGTATTAGATTTATTTGGTCACGGCGTAAATGTACTGGCCAGTGGTAACAACACCCAAAGTAACTATCGCTTTAAAGCACAACGCGAAGTCGACTTGCTTGGCAATCAATTCAACTACGCCTTAGGTGATGTGTTTTTTCCCGCAGGTAAGTTTTTACGTGCCAGCTTTAGTGGCCGTGGCGTGGCCATTCGTGGCAATCAATTAACCCAAAACTTTGCCAAAAGTTTTCAGGTAGAAGGTCTGCCCGGTTGGACCGTTGAATTATACCGTGGCGACCAACTGATTGATTACAGCCAACTTGACGAACGTGGACAATACCGTTTTGAAGGCGTTAATATCAGCGCTGGACAAAATGACTATAAAGCGGTTTTATATGGTCCTAATGGCGAAATGAAAGAGAAACGTTTTAATTTCAACGTGTCGAATCAAGGCCTATACAAAGGAAAATGGCAACCTGAACTGTATTTTATAGAGCCCGATATCCCCACGTTTGGTGATGCCCCGGCCCATGAGCGTTTGTTTGACAAACTGGCAGTGGGTCGTGTTAATTATGGTTTGACCGACCACATCAACTTGGGCGTTGGCAGCATTGTCGACAGTGCCAACGCTAAGTACAACACAACTTTCGCCGAAATGTTGTATCTAGACGAAAACCAATTGCTAGATATCGGCATAGGTGACAACAACCAACAAGACCAAATGCCTTATTCGGTAGACTATTCAATAAATTCAACCTTAGGTATCTTTAGCCTGTCTAACTACAGCGCCTATTTATTTGACCAAGACAGCTTTGAACAAGGCACCTCGGCAGGTTGGGAAAATAACTTTACCGATTACGATGTTAGTTTTAAATACCAACAACACACCCAAGGGCAAAACAGCATCAGCCGTTACGAAGCCAACTTAGGGGCTAGAATAGGCGTTAATCAAATCACTAACAAATTCGCTTATACTGACTCAACAAACTTTGCCACATCAATGCTGGCCCGCATCGTCATTAACGATAACTTGTTTCAAGTCCGTGCAGACTACACCAAAACGGCGGGGAATATTAACAAACAGCTCAATGTCGCGTGGCGAAAAAAGTTCGGTAAACACAGTGTCCGCATCAATACCGGTTACCAAACCTATAATAACTCGCTCAAAGTCATCGCCGATTACTCGGCACAATTTGATGGTTATCAACTCGGTGCCAAGTTAACGCACGACAGTATTCAAAAATCATCACTGTCATTAAATTTTTCAACCGCATTTGCGTGGGACGCGCCTTTTGCCTCACAAAGCCCGCAGAGCTACAACAGTTCGGCGCGCATAAGAACCCGCGCCTATTGGGATAAAAATGCCAATCAAAAATTTGATGGCAATGATGAACCCATCAAAGGCGTGAAATATAAAGTAGGACAAAAAACCGGGGGTTCTAGTGACGCCAATGGCAAAGCGGTCATTTACGGCGTGCAAAGTTATCATCCCCAGCTGGTTCAAGTTGACACCAGCGAAATGGAAAATCCTTTTATGGCCCCGTTGACCGAGCAATACCGCGTCACCTCTCATCCGGGTGGCGAAGTCACTTTAGACATTCCATTTTACGAAAACTTCGAGGTTGAAGGCGATGTAAAAGTCTCAGGAATAAACGCGCAAACCAAAGGCAAATCAAGCGTGCCGGTGTACTTAATGCAAGACGGTAATATAGTCAAACAGGTCACTACCGAATACGATGGTTATTTTTTATTCAATGAAGTGCTGCCGGGAGATTATCAGGTATCTATTGGCGAAGATTACCTCAAAGATAAGTCGTTGAGTGTTAAAACAGAAAAAGTTCGCCAATTTAAACTGGTGGGCGGCACCGAACCTTTGATGGTGCTTGATGCTTTTGTTTTGAAGGCGGTTAAATGAGTTTATATTTTACGAGGTTTTAATAGCGGTTAAAAATAAAAGGTCAGGGATAAACCTGACCTTTTTTTTATCATGAATGAATATGCGGCTAAGCGATCATTGAACTGATCCAAGCTGCAAATGCAATCAATTTAGGATACAAAATGGCTTGTTGCTCACAGTCACGCAACCAGTCGTTCTTATCCCAGTCCCCCTCTAGAGCGCAGCCATCGGTTTTAGGTATCAAATCGGTTTCAAGCTTATCTAAAGCCTGTTGCAACAATGCATTGCGATCTGCTGGTAAAGGCTCAGCAAGTGCATCATTGACCATTGCTACTATGGCATCCAATTTGTTCAACAGCGTTTTAGCGTTGTTTTTTCCTTTGAAATCAACGGTTGGAATATCGCCAATGATATCTCCAATATCATCAATTACACCTTCGACGGTATCATCTTCAATCCCATTACAATTGTCATCCAATCCGTTATAAGGGATTTCAGCAGCACCCGGGTTTATTTGATCATTAAAGTCATCACAATCATCAATGTTATCCCAGTTGTCATTATCAATGTCTGAATCACAAACATCGCCAATGAAGTCACCATCCCAATCTTGTTGCAATGGGTTAGCGTCTACAGGACAGTTATCAACATCGTTGTTGAACAAATCACCATCGATATCTGGATCACAAACATCGCCTATGGTGTCGCCATCAAGGTCAGCCTGATCAACATTAGCAATGATTGGGCAATTATCTAAGTCGTTGCTGTGACCATCATTGTCAATGTCTGGGTCACAAACATCACCGATTAAGTCGCCATCAGTATCTAACTGATCTGGATTGTAATCTATCGGGCAATTGTCCTGCTCGTTAAGTATGCCATCACTATCCAAATCTGGATTAGATGATGAGTCGGTTAGTGGAAATTGCTGAAACCGCCTGCCCATAACGTCAAACGAATGATGTTTGCTACCATCACCGCTGTATGTTCGTTTAAATTCAGGCGAAATATCAGCTGCGTTAACACTGGCTGCCAACAGGCAACCTAATAATAGAGTTAATTTACGCATGGCGGTTATTCGCAAGAATAAGAGACGCTGAGGTAACTAGGCTGAACACTGCTTTTCAACCAAGGCCCAGTATTTGAGCGAATATGATAAGTGGCTAAATCATCAACATTGGAAGGTTGATCGCCATAAATATCAGCCACCCAAACCCTTAGAAAAGGAGATTCATCAGTTAAAGTAATTGACGATGCACATTGCACAAGAGGTGAAATGCCATAGGAGTAATGTTTGGTGGTATATTCAGGCCCCCCAGTTTTAGCATTGAGTGGCAGGGTATTATGAAACTGTCGACACAGCTTTTGGTCGGTATATGAACCATCAACTTTTGTTGCAGCGACAGCCAATACAGCTTTATCATATTTTCCTGTATTGATAACTGATGACATTAGCAGGCTACAACTACCTTTGGGTAATGCGACATAGAAGGTGTTTGGTGCTGAAGTGGTGTTACCATCTAAAAGTACGGCCGTGCCTGTGACTGGTGCGGCATTAGCATTGATACTGGTAAGACTCATTAATAGGGTAAAGGTTGAGGCGAGAACTACATTAGACTTTTTCATTTACAATTTCCTTTATTACATTTACTTACAGCGGGTTTTCAAGTCCGATCTTGAAAACCTAAGAGTCTGCATATTAGCTCAGATAAACAGCAGTGTCTATTATTTGCTCCTATTGTAAATGTGTCAAAAAGTTAAAATGGCCACAAGCTCCCCACCAAAACCCTGTTTAAAATGGCTAATTGTTATATCTTTATCATTCGGTAACTGCCCATCTGGTTTAACAATTTGACCAAAATGCGCATCGCCCATCTTCATTTGCGTACAACCTAATGCCTTGGCCTGTAATATGCCTCGCCACACCAGCGCGTGCGAAATCGATTTATCAAATAAGTCTCGGGCATAAGCCCCTACCCCGTAATAACAGGTATGTTGGTTGTAAACAAACAAACCGGTAGCGACCAAGCGGTCTTCAAGGTAGCCATAAATTGCAAACCCTTCACCGCGCTCAATCATTTGTTGCTGTAGTGCCCAAGAATTAGCTGAGCGAGTTTCTTTACCAGCCACTTCAATGTGTAGCTGGCGAAAATCTTCTATTTCATTGGGTTTTATATTGTTAGCAGTCAATAACCGATAAGTCATGTTCGCTTCGCCCCATCGAACATTGGCACGATAGATTTTTCGCATATCCGACAGCAATTGATCTTCTGGCCACGTCAAATCAATGACTTGCTGATATTGCGTTGAAGGCAAAACCTTTTTGCTTAGCAAGCGGCGACAAAAAGCTGACACTTGTCCGCTCAGTGTTTCTTCATATCGAATAACGGCTTGGTGCTCATCAGTTATTTTATCCAACTGCTTGTACGCCACTTTCAAAGCGCCTTTTTGTTGCTTTATTGTCAAACCCGGTTGCCACACCAGTTTTACTGGCAAACCAAAATAATCACACACGCCATTAATCGGTTTTGACACCAAAACCAGCAATAAACCCGCTTTACCCAGTTCGATGATAAAAGACAAGTCATCATCCGTGCGCTCAAAATAATCGCGGTAGTATTGAACATTAATTGGCTGGTAAAAGGGAGATATATCAGAGGTTTGCTGCAACAAGTTTGTTTTATAAGGAATAAATTCGGTGTTGGTGATATCGATAATCTTCATTTAACAATAATCCAAGAGACGTCCGTTTGTTTATAATTGTTGGGCTTCGTTGCTCCGCAATCTCAACCACAACCTACGTGCAATGTAGGTTGTGGTACCCAGCATGAAGTCCGGCACTAATATTTTATTATACCAATGACATTAATTCACTGGTCTGATTTTGGGCAGGGAAAATAAGCAGTAGCAAGGCATTAATCGCCGCCACTAGTCACTCTAATGGCAAGATTAATAACGAAGCTAATGCTTATTTTAGCCAGCAAAATGACCA
>CALKGI010000042.1 GCA_938085045.1 uncultured Alteromonadaceae bacterium | reverse complement strand
AGATTTGTTTTAAAACAAATCTGTTGTAAAAAGAATTCGTAAAAAAGGGGAGCCAAACGGCTCCCCAAATCACGTTTTCATCCTTAAAGTTGCGACGTTCGACCATCCTTGGTCATTAGAGGTCAGAGCAAATGCCCTGCGTGAATAGTTAACTTAAGGCCTAGCACTTAAGCTTAAGTTCAAGCCAGCAGTAGCCGCGTAACCATACAAACCGATGAACCACGTGCCCGCTTTTGGATTGGATATTGTACAAGTTTCGTTGCTGCCATCTTTCCACGGACGACAGCCATGTAATAACTTTGTCGGTTGTACGCCGTGACGAAGATATAAGTCTGCATCACCAGTACCACCAGAAATTGTTACGTTCAAAGTTTTGTAACCCGCAGGTAAAACTTGTTGCTCACCCAGCCATTGGCCATGACCTATTGAGAGGTTACTGGCTGAGTCGTTAATTGGCTCTAAGCCACCACCTGTTGCTTTAGGCGTGTAACTGCCTGTTAAACTTAAGCCTGAGAATGCGGCGTAGGCTTTCAAACGTACATAATAGGTGCCGCCAGTTTGAGTACCCGTACAAGATTCGACGTTACCTGCTACCCATGAACGACAATCCCAAAGCTCGTCAGTTGGTGTTGCACCAAATTTGACATACAAGTCGGCATCGCCCGCGCCACCTGTTGAGGTAAACTTAATGTTGGTTGCGCCGGCTGGCACTTCCATGGTGTATACAGTTGCTTGTCCTTTGCTTGCGCCCAGCCCACTCACAACCTGACCATTGATAAGGACTTTACCGCCAGTTGCTGGACAAGCGCCAACACCTACCGCGCACCACGCTGTTTCTACAGCCTTTTTCTCTGTTGCACCATACAAGTCTTCTGCCGATTTTGCAGTTGCTGTTCTTGCACCGGCAAAGTCGGTGCTTTGACCCATATAAGTCACCAATGCGCGATAAAAAATTTGTTCGGCTTTGGCCATGCCAATACCAGGCACTTGCGCCGTAGACTTACCACCTGGATGCTTGCCGCCATCTACCAATAATGTGTAGGCCAAGTTGGCAATACCTGAGTTGGTATGAACACCACCATAGTCGTTTGTGTTTCCTGGTCTGGCAGAGAATGGTGTGCGCTCTGGATACCAATCTTTTGAGCGACCATCTTTGATCGGATTACTCATATAGCGAAAAGCTTTACCCGGCTGATTGATATACAAGCCATCTCCCAACAACCAATTTGAGGTTGTCTTGCCGTTTTTGTAAGCCTCTGCTGACAGGCCCAAAATATCAGACCAAGCTTCGTTCAGCGCACCAGAAGCATTTTGGTAAAGCAAAGCGGCCGTTTTGTCGGTTACACCGTGTGTGAATTCGTGGCCGATGACGTCAAAATCGCTGGTGAAGTCTCTCATGCCAGCCGAAGCTTCACCGTACAACATTTGAGTGCCCGTCCAGAAAGCATTTTCTTCGTTAAGTCCAACACTAGAGACCATGGTCATACCTTTGCCATCTAGACTGTCACGACCAAACTTGGTTTTGTAATAATCGTGGATCTTTGCAGCTCCATCGTGAGCACGTTGTGCAGCAGCATCAGTGCCGCAGCTTTGAGCGTTAGTGCACAACAAACGCCCTGGAGCCGTATCTCGTGCACCGCCGTCCAATGTATAGGTTTTCCATGCTTTTGCAGAATGCACTTGTGCATGGCGGGCGATAACTTCGCTGGTACGAGCATCAAAAAAGACAAAGTCACGACCAAAATCGCCGTTGCCGTGATCCCACGAGACTTCGGTTCTGTACGCCAATTTGGTTTCGCCTGTCATGGGTATGTAAACATATGACAACTCAGGTTCGCTATGCAACTCGCCCATTAACAATGCCAAGCCTGCAATGTGGCCGGCTACATTGGCTTTTGATTGCATTAACGACAAAGCAGGTTTCGTTTCGCTGTTTAGCGCAAGATTGCCAGATATGGCGTAGAGTTTTGATGGCGAAATGCCACCAGCAAAGCTTTTAAGGCCGCCTTCAACATGAACAACCATGCTGGTGCCATATACGTTCAAGCCGTTAATGGTTTGGTGAACACGAGTGTGGGTTTTGCCCAGTTCGTCGGTCCATTGTTGGTTTATTTTAAAATCTTCGTTGCCGTTGGCAGAAAATGCGGCTTGGTTGGCAATCACATCTTTAAGTGCTGCTACGGCACTCTTGTCAGTTGTGCTGCCCATATCACCCACGATAAAAGATGGGGTGCCTGTGCTGGTTTTATTGACCACGTTAAAAGTGGCAGTCGCGGCGCTCGAAGTTGAGGCTAGTAATACTGCAATGGTTGCAGCCAAGGGTTTTAAGGTTTTCATTATTTGACTCCTGCTTTTATATTTTTTGTGGTTTTTTTCATTCAACTTGCTTCCCGCCGATGCGCTACCTTTATAAACAGTATGCGCTCTAGGCCTTTAAACCCTACCAACCAGAAAACTCATTTACAATAGGGCAACATTTTTGTAATGGGTAAGTAATACAATGACAACATTGGATGAAAACCGTTAGATAGGCAGATACCTTTCAAAAGTAATAAGTAGGGTTAATCGATGGGTAATTGGTAAGTTATGTTTTGTATACAATAAGCATAATAACGAGCAAGGCCGGGGCGTTTAACGCGATATAGGTGCACGACAAGGCAATTTTCTCTGCCTATCGCAATAACCTTAATTTTCGGCAAAAAATCGATTTAAAAGAGGTTGAGACCACCACGCGAAAGGCACTGGTATGATGAGATTAAGGTTTATGTCATACGGCCAAATAAATTCAATAGTTTCAATCGGTTAATAACCAAAAAACATAATAAAAATATTTTTAATAACTATTTGATATAACTTATAAATAACCACAAAAGGGTGTCGACCTAGTGAATATTTACATCTATTTCGTATGTAAACCCCTACAAACTGTTACGTTGCAGGGGTTGTGTATCTTAATGTATCCCTTTGATTTATTTAAAAAATGTGAGGGTACAGGCTTTATACTCTGGCAAAGCCTAAGTACCTACACCTTGTAGGCAAATCACCCGGCTACAATATTTCTGCGTAACTAACTTTTGCAACATAGGCATGTATTAATCGACAAATATCTGCCGATACGCGCTGGTGCCATATTGTCGTTCTTCATACATGGCTTCGACTTTGGCAGGCAATGCCGAGAATTTACCAGCGGTGGTCACCTGCGCATAATACTGCACTTTGTGCTTGCCCTTTGATAACCAATCGGCATAAAAACGGCTAGTGCCAGACTTTATTTGACGCTCAGCAAACCAATCGCTGTCTTTTTCGCCTGCACGAATATAAAAAGGTATCGAGCCCGCCAATTTGGCCGATACTGGCTCAAGGCCGCCCGGCACCGGATCGCTCAGCGCAACATAGCGCTTAAATTTGGTGTTATTAACCGTTAAGGTGACCCTAACCCACTCGCTAACCTGCAAACGCTGATTGTCCTCAACTACCATCCATTGCTGGTCGCGATAAACCTCATAAGTCCGCGTTAATTTGAAACCTTTGTTGCGGTTTTGCTGCTCGCGTCTGTCTAGGGGGTACTTCATTTGTATTTGATAATATGCCGGTGCTTCGGTCTTGGGCTTTAACACTAACGACTGTGATTTACTGTCGATATTGACTGTCTTTGTTGACTCAGCGCCACTCACAGGCTGCTTTAACAAGGTTTCACCAGCTAAACTCACGGTGATCTCGTTGGCAGTAATTTCACTATTCACCTCACTATTCACCTCACTATTCACCTCACCAGTCGCCTGCGCTAAAGCGACAATACACATGGCGTTGCTTTGAGTGCCGCCAAAGTGGCCCTGACGATTACGTAACGCGAGCACTGTGTTGACCAATGCTGGTTTGTCGGCCTCGAATACTTCGTCATCGTTAATGGCCACAAGCAAACTACACAAATCGCGAGCATTCGAATCAAAGACAGTAGCAACGCCTTTGTTATTGCTAATCACTTCAATTCTTTGCCCAGTGTTGTATAGGCTGGCCTTTACGGCATCTTTGAGTTTTTGGACTGGGCGAGGGTCAAGTAAAACCCCGTTTTGGGTGAACTTTGCCGCCGCCTGCAACAATTGAGAACGGTCAAACAATGACAACTTTTCAGTGACATCAGTCAATAATTCAAAGTGACGGCTGTCGTTTTTATACCCAGCTAACGCGTTGACCACCATGGCTTGTGTACTTAATGGCGTGTGCCGAGCTGTATCTATGTCTTGCAAAAAAACAATCAGGTCTTCGAGTTGTTCTTTTTGAATCGGGTAACCCATGGTGTTAAGCCAGTAATAAACATTGAGGGTGTATGCACTCAAATAATTGCTCACCACGCCATTTTTATCCCAAAATGTCATGCCACCATCATCATCTTGAAAGCCACTATATTCACTCAGGGTTTTATCGACCAACTCACCTTCTTGCCAATGACCCGAACCTAATTTTTTAGCGTAAGCAAAGCCCACAGCTCGGCTCAGGCGTTGCTCCCAACATCTATGTGGATAGTATTCAAAGTAGTCAAAAGCACCAGTCAATTGATTCGAAAAATCAGGCGCGAAATCAAACACCAAGCGGCTTTGACCTGCAATATCAGCTGGTTTTCCCAATCTTATTTGTTTACTGTCACCTGATAATAACCCCGAATACAGCAGCGTTTTGGTTTGAAACAACGAAGCAACTGGCACAGTATTTAACACCGCATCTTTATAGGTGCCCTTACTGCTGGCCGACAAGGTTAAATTGGGTGTGCTGCTTGCGGTGAGATCAGCAGTTAAAGTCAATCTCTTGGTGGGTTCAAGCTTATGCGGTGTTTGCTTTTGTTGATGCCATTGTTGTGTGGTGTTATCTAACAACGTGAGTGCGCTGGTTTGTGTTGCCGTTTGCTTAGACTGATTCACAATTGAATATTGAGCAACAAAATCATCACCGACCACCAAATGCTGCGGCAATCGTGCTCTAATCTCTAGCGGTTGTTTGACTTTAATATCATTTGAAGCAAAGTTAATGTCGCCAGTTTGAGTGTTTTCTAAAACCATTATTTTGAAATTGGTAAGGTTGTCTGGCAAGGTAAAGGTGAGATTTGCCTTGCCATGTTCATCACTTTTGACCGTTGGTAACCACAATGCAGCATGTTTAAATACCGAGCGAAGTCCGGCGTTATTCAATGGGTTTTGCCCTGATCGTTTGATGTTCGCCCGCAAATTTACTTTGTTCTCCAAATCCGCCAAAGAAACGTCAAAATTTAAATGCATATTAGAGACAACCGATATTCTAGACCCCATAACAGCGATAGATTCAAGTGCTCCATAATTATTGTCATTTTCATCTGAGAACTGTGATGAATCAGCCGTTTCTGGCAGCGCAAGCAGGCTCAACAAATCAAATGTTTGTGGGGCTGTCCACATGCGCAGTTGATTGTGAAGCGAGTTGTTTTTCCAATCATAATATCGGTTATAGTCAGCAATATTGCTGATATAACCTTCATCTATCACTGCAACGGTATACTCAACGTTCTGCTTGGTACTTGAACGCAACGACAATTGCACCTGTTCACCCGGTTGATAATCAATTTTGTTGGTTGTGATGTCTATCGGCAAATTGGGCAGTTTGGCGTTTATCTCAACATCTATGCGCCCGCTAGCACTGTATTGTGTGTTTGCTTTGTGAAGCGCAATGTCGATATTATCTCTTCGCATATAAGCAATAAGACTAAACCCGGGCCATAACGCCTCATCTATCTTCAAACTCAATTTTGCTTGATTATCTTTTACATCCAACCAATAGTATTTGAGCACTTCGTTGCGCGTTAACGCGAGGCGTATTTTGCCGCTTTTAAAAGGTGATAAAAAGTCGACCTGAATCGTTTGGCCTAGCTTGGGGTTTTCATCAGACACCACCATGGTAATTTCTTGCAACTGGCTGTCGCTTTGTTCGCCATAAGCATAAACATGTTCAACACTGGTGTGTGTTTTGCCGTTTTCATCACTCACCTTTGCGGTAATTCGGTGGCGGCCCGATACCTCAACCGTCAAAACACAACTGCTGGGTTTTAATTGAGACTGGACTTCGCAACTGTCTACTTGCTGCCAATTCTCTGCGTGATATGAACCTATGTTTTGTGACAGTGTCAGTTGAACTGACGCCTGTTGAACGCTCACGCCTTTAGGGTTAACAACTATGGTTTCAAAAGACACAGGCGTGCCAACATCCGCGCGCCAATCATTTAAATGTATACCAACAAAACGCTCAACCCCGTGAAACGGCACGCGTATTGGGGTGCCAGTTTCCCACTGCGACGCATTGTCTCTAACACTGGCATTTATCACCGTTTCACCCAACAACACATCACTGTCACCTAGGGTGATTGTA
This sequence comes from uncultured Alteromonadaceae bacterium, assembly GCA_938085045.1. Classification (GTDB taxonomy): domain Bacteria; phylum Pseudomonadota; class Gammaproteobacteria; order Enterobacterales; family Alteromonadaceae; genus JABSOG01. The sequence goes on along the minus strand of CALKGI010000042.1, from coordinate 53,458 downwards.
GTGTTCAACAGCCCTTGTTTGTCGACATATAATTGCTCTTCAAGCTGTTGTTTGGCATTTTCATTTCGTGGTTCATCATCTGAACTATCCATGTCAAAAGTAAATAGTGGGTATTCACTAAACACCTCATTAAATGCCAGCGCCTCAATGGTACTAAATACCTCAACTTTGGCATCAGCAAAAGCGCCACCAGCAAAGTATTGCGCTTTTATATTTAACTCAATCGTACTGCCTGGGCGGCTGTCTAGGGCGGTGGTTTTAGTGGTGACTTTCACTTCTTTAGCTTTTGCCGAAGCCACTTTAAACGACAATTCGTTACTCCAGTTATTCGATGTTTTACCATGAATAAGAAATTCCAAATGATAGTCACCATCAGCAAGGTTACTAGGCAAATGCAATTTTCCATCCAGCGCACCTAGCGCCGAAAAACCCACATTTTCGAGCACTTTTGAGCGATAACCCGAGCCATCTAACGCGGCCAAAAAAATATCGAATCTTTTAGACTCTGGTTTTAACACCCAACGATTACCCTGTTGAGTTCTGATAAAAGCCTTGAATTGAACCCTGTCGCCGCCTTGATAAAGGGTTTGATCAGTCACTCCCCAAATAACTTGTCCATCATGCTCATTTTGCTGTGTGCCCTCGATTAAGAATTGATGATCCAATGGTTGAACGCTCATATGACCATCTTTTTCGACCACTATAAATGACGAGGCAACACCGTTATTGCCTGATTCTAACTCGCCTAACAAGTTGGTATTGCCCAACAACATGTGCTTATAATCGCCAGACTTAAGCTGCTCTTTTGTGGCCAGATAAACAACCGCGTCGCCAACGGGGTCACCGGTTAAAAGATCGCTGACCCACACACTTAATTTGTTACGACTATTAATCGCATAGATACTCCACGGTGACTTAACAGCCATAAAAGTCCTAGACCATCTTGAGTTAGTCTGCGGCCCAACCAACTGCCCGTAAACCAACCCAGAGCCTTGTTGAAGGTTTTTGTCGATGTTTAAATCTGTAATAACAACGTTGTTGTCTGGCGCAGCAGCGTTGAGTATCCGGCGTTGTTTGTGCTGGAGGCCTTCACTGCTCAGTACACTCGTGTTGATAGTAATAAAAGGCTCGTTGATGCTGATCATCGACATTTTTGACTCAACACCCATCGGGTAAACACCAAGCCATCGGTCAAGATCAAAATGCGGCCGAGCATCGCCAATGTTTAACGCAAACCTTTTTGGGTTAATCAGCTTGCGACCAAAAATATCTTGGACGTTGGCAGAAATATTCAGTAGAACTTGAGTATCTGGGGTGAACGACTCAGGAGTCACCACAATCAATTGCTCATAGATACTCAAGCCCCGAGGACTATTAGCACTGTCACTCAAGTCTTCAAATAACTCGGCATTATATTTTTTGTCTAGCGGCGCTGAAAACTGTACTTTGAACAGATAATCGTAAGGGCAAGGTGAAGCGAGGTCGATAACATCATCGACCCATTGTTTGTCACGATATACCCGCTTGGTGCAAACCGCGCTGGTATATTTAAAATCCCCCCAGGTTGTAAAAGTTTTAATTTGGTCGGGGTTTCCTAGCCCCTTCAAAAGGCCTTTGGTAGATTTTAACCCTGGTAACATAGCGACTGTATAAGTGCTGCTTGGCAACAAATCTTGCGACAAACTGACTCTTAATACTCGCTCGGAGTTATTTCTATGCCTTAGCGCTATGTGTGCTTGATTGGCATCAGTGATATCAGTGAGGGTATACGTTACAGGCTCTTTTTTGGCATCGGTAATGGTAAATAGCTGATGTGCCGAATCGATGTCAGCATCATGACTTAACGTCAGATACAACTCAGGCTTTACCGGTGATAGCCATTTATTGACATGCCAACGTTTGAACTGCGGCCTTGGCGTTTCAAACTGCTGTTGATGTGTTTTTAACGGTTGCCCATCGGCAGCATATAACCCTTCATGCACCTTAACGCTGTAAGCCGTGGCGGGTTTAAACAACTGGCCATCGTAGTTCGAACAGCTAATGCCCCTGGCAGAGTGCCAATACCATAAACACTTAGTTTCGGGTGTGATGGTAATGGGCAATTCTTGCAGAGCACCATCACCCTGACCAAAACGCACCATGTCTTGATTAAAAGAAATACTGATTTCGTCACTGCTAAAACGAATATGTTTAACATGGGGTTGTGATGTGCCACCCATAGGCTTGGCGACAATTTGCTGGCAGGCGGTAATGAACAAACCAACGAACAGCAACAGGGTTGTTGCGTAAACTTTTGTTTGAGAGTGAGCTTTCAAGTACAGGCTTCCTTTGATGGTTTGATACTTGCGTGTGAGTTTTTGATTATGGAGGGAACCTGATTGCAAATGCAAGCGAATGCGGCCCAGCGCACCACACTGACATTCAAAGCGTTTATTTGTTAGAATTGACCACTTTAAATGAGTAACCCAAGGGGTGTTTTGTATGACAACCACCAGCCTAATCGCATTATGTGGCGCCATGTTTTTACTGGCCATAGTGCCCGGCCCTGCTGTATTCGCCATTATCGCCCGTTCGTTTTCATCTGGTTTTTTACGTGGCGTGTACATGACCATGGGCATTGTTTTGGGTGATTACATTTTTATTCTTTTGGCATTGTTTGGACTTAACGCACTGGCCGAGGCGATGGGCGCGACGTTTTTCATCATTAAATATATCAGCGCGGCTTACCTTATCTGGTTGGGTTACAAACTGTTGCGCTGTGAAGCTAGCTCAATTGATATAGAAACCTCAAAAGAATCCTCTTTGTTTTCAAACTTTATGGCCGGCCTGCTCATCACGCTGGGTAACCCAAAAGCCATTTTGTTCTACGTTGGTTTTTTCCCCGCATTTGTTAATGTAGGTGAGGTCGCAACGACCGATGTGCTGTTAATCATGGGTGCTGCAACATTGGCTTTTGGTAGTGTTAACCTTTGTTATGCTTATTTGGCGATAAGGGCGAAGAATGTATTTAAGTCACCCAAGGCTGCAACTGTTATTAATAAAACGGCTGGCACCATTATGGTATCAACCGGCGCTTTAATTGCGGCTAGGTCGTGACTGGTCTTGCGAATTTGTTTAAACATCAGCTCTACCGCCACAAAAGCAACAAAGGCAATGCCAGCCCACATGGCTGATGAGGTAACGTAACATTGATAAACGATGGCTAAATTGGCGGTTTGAATAAGTTTTAACATTCTTGATTGGTATTTTTGAGTGCTTTCGCCCTGACCAGTAACAGTGTCGGCGATGTTTTTGCCGGTCATAACCCAACCTAGTCTGTCGACATCCCCTGCGATATAACGGAATAACTGGACGACACTAATCAAAAAGGTAGTCAGTAGCGCCCCGAGAAACCCAACGTTTGCAAACATCATACCCAGCAATAAAACGTAAATGCCGCCTATGCCGATATAGTTGGTGCCTTTATAAAGTGTGCGTAGTTTTAGTGCGATGTCTTAAATGGCTAACTGATGGTATTAAACCTGATAAAGATTCAAAGGTGATTCGACCTGAGCGTTAACAGCGCCATTGGCATATTTCAGCGCAAAAGCCATGCCTTTGTCTTTATCATCAAAATGGGCATATCGTTGTTTGGCATCACCGGGAAATTGTTCGTAGTACTCGGCAAATTCTCTCATTTCGAATGAATGCGCCAAAGACGAATAATTGGGTTGCAACCAGATAAACGAATCAACAAACCACAGGTCGTCGTTTACCAATTGATTAAGCATTGTGCGGTGTGGTACATCACCGATAACTTCTAATTTGTCACCACGTCGCGCCACTTTAAATTCGATGTCTGAGCTGATTTTAAGGTGATAGCAAAACCGGCGAAGGCGAGAATACAACTCTTGCGTTTCTTCGAGCATGTAGTAATCGACTTTTTCAAGTGGTTGCTGTTTTTTGTCTGTATTGCCATAGAGGTTAGGCATCAATAGTTCGAACATTTTGGCAGTGCCAAATTGCCCAGTTTGAGTTGGCTGTAAAGCGTGGGCTAAATCTTGATCCAAAACAATCTGACTATGTGACATAACATCTGACATGGGCAACTCCAATGACAATAAACTGTGGTTGACATGTTTAAAGCAGACTTTGTGCCAATTGGTTTTTATTGTTTAATTTCAACAGCTTGGAGTTAACAGATATGATAGTGACGATATTCTGACGCTGCGATTGCGCGCTATACTTTATAAACATCCGGTTGATGAATCTGCATCAACCGTTCGGGCATATTAATACCGGTGAACCCATACTTTTCGTATAAACCATGGGCGTCAGCGGTGGCCAGCATAATTCGCCTTAATCCTTGCAATGAAGGGTGCGCCAAAATGCATTCCATCATCCATTTACTCAGCCCTTTGCCGCGATATTCTTCAAGCACAAATACATCAGCAAGATAAGCAAAAGTGGCGTTGTCGGTTATCATCCGCGACAGTCCAATTTGCTTGCCATCAGCATACAAACCAAAACACAATGAGCCGTCGAGCGCCTTTTGCATGGTGTCTCTGGGTATGCCTTTTGCCCAGTAAGATGTTGATATAAATTGATAAATCAGCTCAAAATCAAGCAAAGTTTTATCGGTCGAAATTAAATAGTTGTCATTTTTCCACTGCATATACACTTCCTCTATAAAATTAATTCAGGCCAATCTTCTTAACAATGGCTTTAAATCTTGGGTCTTGGCGAAGCACATCAAATGTCGGGTCGACATTAATCCACACTATTTCAACTTGCCGAGCGTCATACGCTTTTTCAAGCCAACCGAGCGCTCGCTCAACCTTTTTTGCCTTACTCAAATAACGCGCCATCGACAAAGGCAAATCGTATTGCCCTATATTACCCTGCTCTTGTTTGTCATCTGCCAACCATCGGTTGAGGCCTTTTGTACCACGATGACCAGAGGCAATAATGGCTTGCTGAATGTCGTCGTAACTGTAGCCGAACAACAACAAAGCTTTGATATTATGCGCAAGCGCCTGCGCATCATCTTTTGTGGCCTCAGAAAACATTTGTGCACTGAGGTGATAATCAAGTGAATTGGCGTCTATGGCTTTGAGTTTGGCCAGCTGGGCTTTTGCTGACGAGTAGTCACCCGCCATGGTGTAAATCCAAGTGACTTCGGTCAAAGAATAGGGCTCAGATGACAGCTGCTGGGCATCATTGACCTGTTGCAGGGCTTCTTTTTTTCGATTCATCGCCAGTAAAAAGCGTGCATATTGATAATACGTATTTGCGTCATTCGGGTTTAGCGACACAGCCTTAATGAAGTGTTGCTCTGCCAGCTTGAAATCCCAGTCAGTTAAAAATGCTTGTTGAGCTTTTGACGCAAAAACCTCAGCTTGCTCAGGGTTAAGCGCAACGGCTTTTTGTGCAGGCGCAACAGGTTCACACCCAGTAATAAAACCGCTAACAATGAATACAATGGCAGCAAACCTGAAAATCATATGATAATTTTGCACGAGATTGTCCTTTCAAACAATGAGTTAGGCATCATAGCATTAGCGAGCTTTAAGGGCATAGAAAGTGCGATTGACGGCTATAGTATTTGGTTGTGATTGATTTTAGTGAGGGTTTACTAACGGTTGATGTTGCGTTGGGCGAATCATCTATCACCCAACGCAAATATATCGAGGGGGGTATCACTATAACTCTATCACTGTGCCTTCTTTGGCTAGGTGAAATACGGTGTCAGGTAAGTTATCTCTGCTCATGATCTCACTGAATATTTCATCAAGCTGAGCGTCGGTGCGCATGGGGTCGTGATGAGTGAAATAAAACTCTTTGATATTGGCCAATCGGGCCAGCCTGATGTTGGTTTCAAAAGTGCCATGGCCCCAACCCGTTTTGGCAGGATATTCTTCATGGGTATATTGCGAATCGGCAACCATAACATCCACGCCCTGCACAAAATCAATTAAGGTTTGTTGTTGTTCATCAACCAACTGCTGATAACCCGCATATTCTTCGTCTTCTTCATCATAAATATTGACAGGGGGTTCATAATCGCCGGTGAAAAAGAAAGTCTTGCCCGAATCTTCAATTTTATAACCGTAATTGAGTACCGGATGGTTGGTTAATATTGGCGTGACCGTAGCAGAGCCGACCTGCACCGCCTGACCTTCGCGAATATTGTGGTAATTAATGGTGGCAGCCAATTCACATTCTCTAACCGGAAAATAACAATACTCCATTTGCTGCGACAAAATACTGCGCAAATCTTTCATGTATACCGGGTCGAACGAGCCGTAAATATCCATGGTGTTGCCGGGTATAAACAATGGAATAAAAAACGGCAGGCCTTGAATATGATCCCAGTGGGTATGCGTGATAAAAATGTGGCATTTGACTGGTAAGTTGGCCAGCAACTCATTACCCAATTGACGAATACCACTGCCACCATCAAGAATGATCAAGTGGCCGCTAGTGGTGCGAATTTCGTGGCATGTGGTGTTGCCACCGTAAACAACAGTGTCAGGACCCGGCACCGGAATAGATCCTCTTACGCCACGCATGGTAATTTTCATAATTAACCCTGTTTTTGCTAGTTCACATCGATAAAAGCCTGCGCTTTATCGACTTCCCTTTCCAAGTTTTCCAATGAATCCGCCACGTCAATCAGCGGAGCCCCCAAATAATCTTCAACCTGTTTGGGCAACTGAGGCAAAACCCCAACGCTGCCGTTAATATAATGATTTAGCTGACTGGCGGCGATAATCGCCACCAACAGTTTGTTGTCGCCGTAATCTTTAACCATGGTATGGTGATGACGAATAACACCACGTAAATTCTCGGGCAATTGCCACTCTTTGGCCAGCAAACCACCCAATTGACAATGGTCTAGACCCAATAGCTTTTTCTCTACCTTATGTAGTGGAATTCTTTTTTCTTCAGTAATGCCAAGGACTTCTTTATATTCTGCCGGAAAATAATGCGCAAACAAAACTTTGCCAATATTGTGTAGCAGTCCGGCGACAAAATAATCGGCGGTTTCGTTGGGCGGTATTTTGCGTTGTTCGGCCAGCATTTTGGCAATCACCCCAACCGCCAAAGAATCTTTCCAATATGCATCCATATCTAGTCCAGCGTCATTGGTCTCTGGTAATACCCCAGACATCGCCACACTTATCGCCACATTTTTAACCGTATTGAGCCCAACATAAACCACCGAATGCTGCACCGAAGTCACTTCTTTAGACAGACCAAAAAAGGCCGAGTTAACCAATTTGAGTACTTTCATGGTTAAAATAGGATCGCGCTCAATAACCTGAACCAGCTTTTTAGGTGGGCACATGGCATTAGATGTCATGGCAATAACTTGATTAACACTTTGAGGAAAAGCGGGAATGTTCTGGACTATTTCGACCAGCTTGCTGCGATTTAGTGGCATTTTAGACCTGTTGGAGTTGGGTTTCACCCACGTTGATTTAATCATTATAGAATAAAGCCAAAACAAAACCCTATTGTCGCGTAAATAATTGATCGACAATGACCCGAAATTGTACTTTTGTCCTTGTTATTGTTGAACTTTTTTGTAACCTTTTTAAATCCATCTGTCTAAAAACAGCAGTTCATCGCAAAACTTGAGATAGATTTGAACTTTTCTCGTTCTCTATAACTCTATACCAATACCTTTTAACCATTTACAGCAATATCGTTTGATATTTTCATTCTAAATAGAAGTCAGGTGCACTCATGAAAAGCTACAACATTTTGACCTTTTTATTATCTGTTATAAAACACCACGGTTACAGTGGTGAGAAAGAATTGCAAAACTTTGTTAATGTTTCGGTAGACGAACTTAAAAAACTGGTAGAACAACTGGTCCGTTTAGGTTCTTTAGACAAAAAACTGATTGAATATGCCCGTAGAACCGGCGAAAACGTACAACCAGTCTTAGCCTAATAAAAACAATTTTCTAACTAACGTAATAAAGCGCAACAGTACTAAAGAAACATCGTAAAAATTCTTAAAAAAGGCGCCCCCCCTTTTTTAATATCCCTCAAAACCATGGCATTAGGCTATTTTTGCCATCACCCGCATATCTGTTATCCTTAACCTCTTTTTCTTAACGAAAGCCACTTGAATAACGAACCCATGACCCAACCTCTGTATTTTGTCCCCGGATTTATGTGTAACGCACAATTATGGCAAGACGTTTGGCCTAAACTGTCAGCCCAATTCAGCCCTGTTCACATCGACTTTGCATTACACCGAACAATGCCACCTATGCTTGATGACATAAAACAAACTCTAGATTTAGACCCGGTAGATTTGGTTGGATTTTCGATGGGCGGTTATCTTTCTTTACGATATGCCATCGACCACCCATCCGCGGTGAAGCGCTTGGTGCTCATAGGAGCAACTGGCCATGCTTTATCTAATGAAGAACAAACCCTGCGCGACAAAATACTTAACTACGTAAAATCGAATCATTACAACGGCATCACCCGCCAACGCATGAGTAAGTTTGTTCACCCCAACAACCTCGATGGCTCAGTTGGCGACACCATACGTGAAATGGACAAAACGCTGGGTAAAGAAACCCTGATAGCCCAAATGGAGTCGAGTTCGCACCGTCCATCGTTGCTTGAGCAAGCTAAAACCTTAGATATACCGGTATTGGTCATTGGTGCAGAACAAGATCAACTGGTAGAGCGCGATGAAATATTTCGACTCGCAGAGCATTTTAATCATGCCCAAGTCAAAATGATCGACAACTGTGGCCATATGAGCCCACTCGAAGCCCCCACGCAATTGGCGCAGATCATCAACTCGTTTTTAAACAATCATTAAAATAAATGCGCTTTTAATCGTTTACTATTTGACCTACCCAATGAAAGCCTGCACAATACGCGCTCTTAAATTGTCAGGTTTTTTGCCCAAAGGTTAACGTAGTCATGAATAAATCAATCAAGCTCGCCACACTAGTCCCAGCCGTATGCCTCAGCCTGTTAATGACAGCTTGTACCACCACAGAAAATACCGCCCAGAACGGCCATGGAGCATCTGACCATCATCAATCATCTTCTTATCACCTAGGCCCAATTACCTCAGATGAACTGTTGGCTCGCTATCAAATATTTGCCAACAACAAAAAAGCCGACCAAACCCAAACCAGCGATTTAGAAGTACTGGACTTTGCCAATCAGTTGAACAACAAGAAAATAGTCGTAGTCTTTGGCACTTGGTGCCACGACAGCCAACGCGAAGTACCAAGATTGCTAAACCTGCTCGACAAAGTTAACGCCCAGCACAGCGACATTAAATACGACATCGAGTTCATCGGGGCCGCGCCTTTTGAAAAGCGTGACCCTGCATTAGTCAAAAAGTATGATATAAGCGCAGTGCCTACCATTATGCTGTTTGATGAAGACCAAGAAATGGGCCGCGTAGTTGAACACACGCCACTGAGCCTTGCGGCTGCATTTGTGAATATGAAGTTGTAGAGGATTAATTCTTGAAGCGGGTGATTTAGGCCCGCTGCACTTCTAAAAATTTAGCAACTCAATCAACTGATGGTTGATGTAATAACTCTCACGACCCAGTTTTTTCTTATTCAACAAACCCTCTTTAGCCAACGCATCTAAATAACGGGTCGCCGTTGCCCTTGAAACCTGTAAATCTCGCTCCAAAAATGCCACCTTGGTATAAGGGTAATGGAACAGATTGTTAATCAAATCTTGAGAGTAAAACTTGTGCTTGTCGCGAATATCCTGCTTTATTTTCAGTAACAATGCACCGATCTTCTCAATAAGTTTCATGGTGTGTTTGGCGGTAACAGTCACACCACGCAATATATAAAGCACCCACGGTTGCCAATCGCCAGTGTCTCGGGTTAATTGCAGGTTGGTGTAATATTCGTCTTTAGTTTGATTGATATAACGACTCAAATACAAAATAGGCATGTCGAGCAAACCATCTTTCACCAGATACAAAATATTGAGAATTCGCCCAGTGCGACCATTGCCATCATAAAAAGGGTGAATTGATTCAAACTGATGATGTAGCAATGCCATACAAACCAATGGATCGAGTTCTTGACTGGTATTAATAAACTGTTCGAGCGCTGACATATATTGCGGGATCACCTCAGGTGAAGGAGGCTGATAAACAATCTCGTCGGTGATCAGGTTTTTAAGCACCGTACCCGGTGTTTTACGAAACCCCGCCGTGTTACCTTCCAAAATTTGCTGCACATTGAGCACCGTATTAAGCGTCAACAAATCGTTTTCTTTCACCTGAGCAAAACCTGCATTAAGCGCCTTGGCGTAATGAGTCACCTCTTTGGTTGCAGGGTCTACCACCTCATTGTGCAAACGATACTTATACAAATCATCTTGAGTGGTAATGATATTTTCAATTTCAGAACTACTTTGCGCCTCTTGCAAGCCAAGGGTCGAAATCAAAATGCCTTCATTTGGAATACTCTTAGCAATGCCTTTTAGCTCAGCCAAATGCCGATGCGCTTTAACCAACTCTCGTAAAACAGCAGTGGTTTCGAGTTCAACATTGGGTGGTAGTGGGGTGATAATGGTATCGGCTATGGTTTCAGCCACAGTGACAATTTCCTATATTGAACCTTCGTTGGCGGATTTTATTTCTCAACAATCGCATTTATTGAGAAGTTTAATGATGACCTTCTCAATAATAGCATTTTTTGAGAAGCTCATCTGTTAACTTCTCAAAAATGGCCTTTTTTGAGAAGTTAAATCAACACAAGCTCAAAAAACAGGCTGTTTTGAGTAGATGGCACATTTAATGTTAAGCCAGCTTAAGAACCTATGAAAAATAAGCAAGACTAACTCCCCTCCTCCGCCTTACTCTCGGCCTTGGTCAACAGGTTTGGCACAAACTTCTCAGAAAAACCGGCGAGGAATGCCCAAAACACCAGCGTGGCGTGGGCTTTGTTCACTGTGTTGTCATCGGAGATAAAAACACCTGCGCTATTAAACACCAGCTCAGGGAACATCGCGCCTTGCAAAAAACTCGCTTCGAAGGCGTAAAATATCAGCAAGCCGCTGACGCTGCCAATAAGTGAGCGCGAAATCAGATTATCTATGCGATTCATCGCGTTTAATGCTGACAAAGATTGCTGCTGAATATTGCCCTTGAGTCCTAACAACATACTAAAACACGCGCCCATCCAGCCCGCCGATAAAGCCGAGACAATAAACTCGGTTTTCATGTTGGTTTCAACAAGCATGACCAGTTTAAGTAAACGCATGTTGTCCATGGTAAAAAACATGAAAATAGACAGCAAAAACGCAACACTGGTTGAAACCCTAATGGCCGACAGTGCGTGTTTTTTCTGAACTTCAAGGTCATAACTGACTTGCAGTTTTTTGTAGAGGTTGCACAACAGGTTTAACTTGCCGTCTTTAACGGCTTGTTCGTCTAAATATTCTGCGTTGAGTAATTTTTGGTGCTCAGTATCAAAAAAATCACTATTTTCGCCAGTCAAACGCCGCTTGGCTTCTAGCATGTTTAGGTTAATTTCACTGTCTAACTCAACCTCATTATACAGCGGTGCCAAAGACTGTTCGATGACGTTGGCATTGTCCCAGCTATGCTCAACTTCGGGGTCTAATCGGCCTTCGATAATTGCGATGATGTCTGCGAACTTTGTGGTGATATCTGGTTTGAGCTTCATTCGCTCATAGGTGATGGTTAAATCGATGTATTTTTGCTCAATCAAATCTTTTTGATAGCGCTTTGAGGGGGTCATTGGAATTCTGTGTTTGACGGTCATAAACAGCTTGAATTGTTATTATTGGATTTAGCTTAACTATATCTGTTGATTGCAATAGGGGCAAACTAAAAGCAAAAAACGAGGTTGAAGCCTCGCCTACGCCACTGAACAAAGCTGGCGTAGGCGAGGTTTCAACCTCGCTTGTTAACGTGCGTTATTTACGGATTTTAAAACGACGTCTTATCGCAACCAATGGCAACAACATCAGGTAAACAAACCCTGACATACTACCACCACCGCTGCTCAGTTGAACATGGTTAGTGGTGTCTTCAACGGTGACTGTCACACTGGCTGTTTTGACTGCACCGGCCGAATCTTTAGCAGTGTATTCAATCGTTTCAGTCCCTTTGAAACCGGCTGCCGGTGTATAGCTAATGTTGCTACCAGCAATTGTTGCAGTACCAGTGCCTGTGTACGCAATTGATTCGAGCGTGATTGTATCGCCTTCGTCAACATCGCTGTCGTTGCCCAATACGTTGATAACGTTTGCGCTACTGTCGGCTTTAACCGTTGCAGTGTCGTTAACCAGCGTTGGTGCATCATTCACCGGATTAACCGTGATTTGAATGCTACTTGGCGCACTATCAACATGGCCATCATTTACCGTTACGCCAACACTTAACGCGCCATTGTAGTTCGCTTCAGGTTTTACAACCGTGTCGCCTTCGACGGTGTAATGGTCGCCCGCTTGCAAAGTATAAGTAAAGTCAGTTGAATCACTGTCTACAACCGTGATACGTGATGCGTCAAGCGTCCAGCCCATATCTTCGTCGACCGTGACAGCTTCAGTTGCTGCTATCACTGGCGCATCGTTCACACCAATCACCTGAATCTTCAACTCATATACCGCACTGTCAAGCGAACCATCGTTCACTTTTACGTTAACACTCAATTCACCGTAAAAATCGGTTGCAGGCGTCACCGTACTGCCATCAAAGCTATAGTTTTCACCAGCTAATAACACCATAGTAAACCCTGTTGGGTAGTTAGCATCTTCAACGGTCAAATCAGTAGGTGTAATTTCAAGTGCGGTATCTTCAGTCACGCTTAAATCTTTTTGACCCGTGATAGCCGGACCAGAAACGCCACCCGTATATGTCGCTGTGATTGTTGCACCACTGAATGTGTCGTATGCGTTAACCAAAGCAAAGTATGTACCCTGAACATCGCCTTCAACCGTACAGCTCTCTTCACTGGTTGGAGATTCAGACAAACACAAAATTTCGGCGCCAGCCTGTGGGCGAATGTCTTTTGACACGTACAAATCAGCATCGCCATTATCGGCAACTACAGTGAATTTCAAGTCGCTAACACCTTCAGGCACATCAATGTAAAAGAAGCTTTGCGTATTAGTTTCGCCAGAAAACGCTTCACTAGTGGCGTCTTTTGTCAGTGCTGTAGCACCGTCTTTTTCAGAGCCAGTTGTAAATTTACCAACAGCCGAGAGTTTTTCACCACATGAATTGTTAGACTTTACACGCCAGTAATAAACGGTTTCTTGCGCCAAATGCTCTGACGGACGATAGCTATTACCGCCAGAAACCTCTGAATGAGCAACAATATTGCTAAACTCAGCATCTGTCGCCACTTCAATTACGTAAACTGATGCACGACCATCACCATCCCAGTTAAAGGTTGGATACAAAGCCACTTTAAGGGCGTTATCAGCCGGTTGAACCAAGGTTGCTGTTGATGTTGTGTCCATCAATTTTAGTTTTGAGAAGAAAGAACGGTCTTTAGCACCATCACTTTTGCCCATCACTTCTAAGCGGTAATCACCAGCTGTGGTGTCTTGTGCAATCGAGATATTAGCCACTGTTGCCACACCCGGTTTGATGGTGTCGGCGCTGAAGCTGCCGGTAATGCCGTCTGGCAAATTAATAAAGCTCAACTTAATGTCGGCGCTAAAATCGTTGTAACCACTGGCGTTTACATTAATTGGCTGCATGTCGCCATTGGCACAGACTTCTTGAGTCAGGTTAGTCGCCGACAAAGTGAAACCCGGGTTTGGATCGCCACAACTTGGTACTTTAAAGCTAGTAACACGCGTGCCCCATTGACCATCTGCTGCACCATATTCAGAAGTAAACCACATGGTACAGTTGTCAACCGGGTCAACACCCATTTGTGAATAGTCACCGTCACGGTCAGATTGAATCGCACCAACACCTTCCATCAGCATTTGCTCGCCAAAAGTTAAAGTGCCCGCTTCGTCACCGGCATAACGACCATTGAACGCCAAACTCGGGAACTGTTCTTTACCTGTTAGCATGTAGGCTACGGCGATGTTACCGTCACCGTCCATTGCAGATGCGCCCATGTAACGGTTTTTGTTGTCATTTTCGCTGTAAGTACCTTCTTGATTAACCGCCCAATCGCTGTCGCCCGTGCGGCGCAGTTCAAACCAACGTACAGCAGCAATATTGTCACCCGTTTTGGTGATGAAGTTACCAACAATCGACTCATGGCCTTCAAAATGACGATATTGACCTTTGTACATCACCACTTCGCGCAGTGGATCCAACGTTTGTGCGGTGCCTTTTTGCTCTAAACAACCAAAACCCGGGCCATCACAACGAAAGTTTGAATCAAACTCAGTCACTTCAATGTTAAACGGACCTTCAAGTTTGCTGTTATCAACATTGGCAAAATCTGGCGTTAGCGTCCAAATTTCTAAGTAATCTTTCTCGGCATTGTTAGAGCCTGCATTATGCAACTCATCATCACGGTGGCGAATGAACATACCCGGCGTGCCAGCTGGTGCCATTTTGTCGCCATCTACATCAATTGGCGTAATAGAGTTAAAACCAAAACCGGCCAAGGTAGGCACTTCTTGGCGGATCATTGCTGCGGGCTCACCAGCTAACATTTTCTCGCGTTCAAAAGCATAAACGGCAGATTGGTTTTCGTTGGCAGAGGCATAATAAACCCCGCCCATTTGGCTGTACTTAGGATAATCTGGGAAGCTCGGTGCTTGGAATTCGTAGCTATACCAGCCGCCTGCAACTGGGTCTTCTGTTTTTGATACCAATACACAAAGTTTATTAACACCTTGGGTTGAGAATTCTGTCAGCAACCAGCGTTTGGCCTGCTCATCAAACAATACAACAGGGTCGCCCATGGTATTGGCACAATCGCCAGTAGCTAGGCTTGCCATAGATAAAGGGCCTGCGACCACGGCACCATCGGTTTTGTCGTAAATATTAAAGACCGAACCACCACCGCTGTTGATTGACTGAATGTAGTATTTAAGACCGATGTCGCCTGTGGTATCTGGCGGGTTAACCCCGTTAAAACCCAAACCTGCAACGTTAACTTCGGTAATGGCACTGCGGTTAGTCGATTTATTGGCTGTGACTTTAGACTGTTTTTTAAGGAGTGGGTCTGTGCCACCAGCCACTTTGTTTACCGCCGGTTTTATGGTTTGAATATCACGAATATGACGAGGATTAGCTACTTTAACGGCGTCGCCGGGCTGCCATTTTTGTGGTGGTTTGACTTTACGCAAGTCGCCTTCAAAAACACTAGGGTTACCAATGGCCACGCCTTTGTCGCCTTTGCTGATGGTCTTTTTAACCGTGTCGTTAATGACCGTGGCATTGGCCGCAGCCATTGTCGCCAGTGTTAACGTTGTGCCGGTTAAAATAGCTGAAATGCTATGGCGTAATTTGTGGTGCGAAAACGCCCCGCTTGGGGTTTGATTTTGCATGTTGATTCCTCTGTATAGTGATCGTTTTATTGAAATTCTAAGGTTTAGATTTTTGCTATTGTTTTGCGCCTGAAATAAAGCGTTATGCTCAGTCGCCAATTTTTTGGGGTTTTGATGCACCGCTCGACACTCGCCCGCCCAGCTTGGCTTTGTAGGCTGCTTCTTTGTTGATGGTGACACTCAACAGCCCTTGCATTGATGACAGCTGTAAATCAGTGGCGGTTTGATCAGATTTTGCCAGTTCAGCTTTAAAATTGTGCCCTGGCAACTCGGTGACTTTAATGGCTTGATACGCTTGTAAATTATGTTTAATGGCTTGGTTTGACTGGGCTTGCACTGTGATTCGGGCGTTTTGAGTTAGGCTGACCTTAACATCGCCTTTGTTAGAGCTTACGAGCATGGGTTGCTTAAACTTGTCTCCAAATAAATCGACATAAATATTACCGCTGTCGCTTTGAGCTTGAACCAAACCTGTAGTGCCAATCTTGATTTTGCCGCTGGTTGTTTTAGCTGTGATGTTAGAGGTATGTTTTTTCACTTTGATGTCGCCAAAGTCAGTGATCATTTCAACATTCACCCAACTTGGCACCCAAACACCAAGGTCAAAACGCCCGCTCAACTCCCCTTGGGCATTCTTGTTGCCCTTCGGATAGCTGACCACAACCTCGGTTACGCCGTTGTTATCACGGACTTCGATGTTGTGTTGTGCGGGCGACTTGCCTATCTTTTGAATAACACCAGATATCTCGATGTTATCGTAACTGGTATTGCGACTGCTTATGGCACCAAAGGGGTTGATAACTCGCACCAATTTTGCCTTTGGCGTTTGACCATACCATTTATAGTGTTCTAGTTTTACGCTGCGCTGCTGTGGTGATTGCTCTTGTAATTGCTCTGGTGCTTTATTGGTGCTAGCCCCAACAAAAGGGCTGGTTAAAACCAATAAAAAGGTAAGAAGTCTCAACATATTGTTCATCCTGTTTAACTGAGTTGTGATGGTATAACCAGTTTAAGGACTGAATTTGTATTAAGTAGTCAGGTTGTGTATCGCTAATTGTGGGGTTATGTATCGGCGCGTATCTTTTCGTTACAGGCGTCAACATTACGATACAATAAACACGGTATTTATTTGAAAACAAAGGAAAAAGTATGACTCAAGCCCCGTTTACAGGTTTTTCGTGTCAAAATCTTTCAAAGGCCTACGGTGATTTTGTGGCATTAGATGATCTTAATCTGTCGGTCGACAGTGGCAGTATATTGGGTTTTGTTGGTGTCAACGGTGCAGGTAAAACCACCGCATTAAGATGCATGGCTGGTATAATTCCGCCCAGCAGTGGCGAAGTGAAAGTTGGCGAAATCAACATGGATGTTGATGCTATACAAGCAAAAAAAATATCCTGCTTTGTGCCAGACACCCCACATTTATTTGACTACCTAACAGTTGAAGAACACCTGCGCTTTGCCGGACGGATTTATCAACTGAACGATATAGAACAGCGCATCCCGCCTTTGTTAAAACAATTTGAGCTAACCGACAAAGCCAACGACCTGCCTTCTACACTCTCGCGAGGCATGAAGCAAAAAGTGGCCATTTGCATGGGCTTTTTGCACGACCCATTGGCAATATTTCTTGACGAACCTTTAACAGGTCTAGACCCTATTGGCATTCGCAACATGAAAAACGCCATTGTGTCCCGAGCCAAACAGCAAAAAGCGGCGGTGATTGTCTCGTCGCATCAACTCGATTTAATTGAAGAAATTTGCGACGACATATTCATTCTTAATAAAGGAAAGTGCGTAGCCAAAGGTACTTTGGCCGAGTTACACAGCCAATTAGGGGTAGCTAGTGGTGAATTAAGCCTTGAAGCGCTGTTCTTCAAACTGATTGAACACCAAGGCAACGAGTAATGAAAAACCCCCTTGTAATGAAAAACATAAAGCACACCATCCCAATACTCGATGCCCTGCCTTTATACTGGTCGGCCATCGCCAAAAACCAATTACACCAAGCCATCAATGCACTCAAAATGCCGCGTAACCTACTAGCAATGGCAATAACCGTTATGGTCGGGATATGGCTTTTTAATCTGCTGCCCGCCAATGTGTTCAATAAAGTTTTTAACGGCGTGCTCGGTAAACCCTATATTTTCTTTTTGGCCATGTTGCTCGAATTAATGCTCAAATTCCTTTTTGCCGGTGGCCTTAACTGTTTTGCACAAGGCATGAGGTTCAGCCAACCAGAAATCGAGCTATTTTTTTCATCGCCCATCAGCCGCCGTCAAATGGTGCTATTTAAGTTGCTCAACGTATTCAAACAAGGAGTGATGATTGCCATTGCTGCCAGTATCATCAGTACCATAGTATTCGAACAACAATCATTTTTGTGGTTGCTACCCGGCCTTATTGTCTCGTTTGGCGTCACCATCACCTTATATGTCATCGCCCGCTACGCCATCAGTTATATGGCCATGCACAAACTTCAATGGGTGACTTGGTTGAGCATAAGCACAGTAATTATTGCCATTGGTTACTCAGGCGCACAAATTTTCATGCAGTCGCAAGAGCTGTTTAAAGACCTTGGAAAATACCAACAAACCCCAGCTTTTGCGAACGTTGCCAAGGCGTTTGACTGGTTGGTCACCCCTGCATTTTCGACGTCAACAACTGAGTTTTTAAATGCCATATGGTTACCGTTGTTGGTATGGATAGTGGCCAGTTTGCTGTTTTTTACGCGCAAATTTCCATATGCCTTTTTTGAACAGAGCATCAGCGGTGCAGGTGCCCAGACCAATACTAAAAAAGACGTATTGGCGCGTAAAAAAACCAATAAAAGCAGCCGTACAACCCCAACACTCGCCCCTGTAGGCTCACAATACCGAGCGCTGGTGTGGAAAACAGTCATGGCCAGTGCCCCACTTCGTTCTCGCAAACTACATTGGTTAATAGGTGGCTTGGTACTGCTACTACCAATAGCTAGCCTCTTTCCCTTTGGTCTGGGGTTGCAATACATCTTACGGGTCATCTTAATCACCCTAATTTTGACCATGGTTTTCATTGGCCCCTGGTTATTGCGCGGTGGATTACGCCACGACATGCCTTACATGGACTTACTCAAATCAATGCCCATTGACGGTCGTCAGCTGATGTTTGGCACCATGTTGGTGCCTATATCCATTACCTTTGCGATAGTTTGCTTAGCCTCGGTATGTTTGGGGCTAATCGCCACCGACTTGCATTCAAACGAAGTAGCTAGCGCAAATTACATCTTCACCTCAGTCATCGGCCTGCCAGTATTGTTTGCCTTAATTGCCGCTAGGTTCACCATTCACAACCTATGGGCACTGTATTTACCTAGCTTTGTCAGTTATGGCGTCAATACAGGCGGTGAATTAATACAGCTGTCATTTAGAGCCGTTGTTAGCGCAATCGTATTGGCCATTTTGATGGTTGTGCCGGTATACGCCTTGCGCTTGATATTCAGCAACGGCGAGTCAATTTTGCCATTAGCCGCCGACTGGGTTAAGCTGCTCGGCGCCACATCCGCCTGCGTTATATTAGTGTGCGAATTACTGCTGTTAATTTACCTGTCGCAATCGCGTTATCAGAGGTTTGACATCAGTCAGGAGAACTCAGGTGGTTAAGTTAAGTAGGCATTATTTAAATTGAATTAGAGGTCATTATGGATAAACAAAAAATATCATTGGGCATAGGCATATCGGTTGTCGTACTGTTTTTGGCATTAACCACCTTCACCACAGTACCTGCGGGTCACGTTGGTGTTGGTAGCTTATTTGGCAAGGTTGAAACTACGCCCTACGCCGAGGGTCTTAACTTTAAAAACCCCATGGCCAGAGTCACCTTGTTTGATGCAAGGCAAAAAACCCATCTCGAAAAAATGAACGTACCGAGCCAAGACCAGCTCACCACCCAGTTTGAAATATCGATTCAGTACCGACTCATCAAAGAAAAAGCCCCACAAATGTTAACCGAAACCGGCACGCCAAAAGAAGTGTTGGCGGTACACATGATCCCATTACTGCGCAGCCAACTACGCGAACTCGGCAAAAGCGTTAGCACCGCAGAAGAGTTTTACAACCAACAAATACAGCAACGTATTCAAGACGAATTACTAGTGGCATTGGCCGACTTAAACGCCAAAGGCATCAAGGTCGAAAAACTGCTTATTCGCGATGTCATCTTGCCCAAAATAATTACTAATGCGGTATTACGCAAAAAAGAAGCCGCTCAAGCTGCCGAAAAAGCCAAAGAAGAATTAAAGAAATTCAAGGTTGACCAAGAACGAAAAGAAGCCAAAGCCGAGGCCGAAAAGCGTGCCGAACTCATCGCTGCTCAAAAGAAAAAAGAAGTATTGTTGATTGAAGCCAACGCCAAATTGGATGCCACTAGAATCGACGCGCAAGCCATATTGGTCAGCGCCAAAGCGAAGGCCCAAGCCAACAAAATACTGGTTGAGTCATTAACCTTAGACGGTTATCTAAAACTCGAAAGCATGAAGTATTTAAAAGCCTTTCAAAACGGTAACCACGTGATCATCATGGACCCTAACTCAGTATCGCCACTGCCCTTTTTGAATTTAGATAAAGCCAAAAAATAGCTAAATTAGAGAATCAAGGGGTCAGAGATTGGCCTCTCAATTCTGGTTCATTGTAGGGTGCCCGTGCGCAGCACGGTCCGAGGTTACGAGGGGCTACGCGCACCTTTGGATATGTCGTTGTAGACCAACTTTAAATGGTGCGCAAAGCTGCTTGTGCCTCGCATTTCGCTACGCGAAAGCACCCTACAGTACACATACATCCAAAATTCTGTTCTTTGTAGCCATTTGTATCAAGCTTTGTAGACCCTCAGCTACATAACAGCCAAACAACGTTATATTTAATCCCCGTTAAATTTTGTATGCTAATTAAACATTTTTTCCCGTATTTGGCAGGCACTGTTTCATGGCTTTTGGTCGTACCGTATTTACTTATTCTAAAACAGCCTTGTTGTGCAGTTTTGTTGGTGGTTTTGGCAGTGCTGCACTAGCAGATGACGCCCCAGAAACAGTGCAAATCATTGGCAAGAAAAACAGCACCAGCGCCCCTGTTGGTCGCTCTGAGTTTATCGATGCCTCAGAATTCTCCCCGTCGGTGAGCAACTTAAGTCAGTTGGTTGCCGACACCCCCGGGGCTGAACTCAGTGGTCAGGGTGGATTGTTTCAAGTCTATTCATTACGTGGCATGTCACGTTGGCGAGTGCTCACACAGTTCGCAGGAGTGCCAATTCACACCGAGCGCCGAGCAGGCACCGCAGCATCTTTTATTTCTCCTTGGTTAATGCAAGGGGTTGAGGTCATCAAAGGCCCTGTGTCGACCCTTTATGGTTCGGGCGGTATGGCGGGCATCACCCAAATTACCCCACGCCAGTATTCAGGCATTAACATCGAAACCGGAATAAGCAGCGACGACCAAACCAAGCAACAAAATATCGGTTGGGGCAACGAGCAATATTCACTGGGCCTAAGCCACCGTAAAGAAAAAAATACCAGAACCCCCTCAGGCGGTGCCATAAACAGCCATTTTGAACAAAC
This sequence comes from uncultured Alteromonadaceae bacterium, assembly GCA_938085045.1. GTDB lineage: Bacteria > Pseudomonadota > Gammaproteobacteria > Enterobacterales > Alteromonadaceae > JABSOG01. Next base: position 32,374 of record CALKGI010000042.1, on the reverse strand, counting down.
CTCGGCCAGTTTTATTGGCAACTGGGCTTTAACTGACGATATTGAATCACAACTGCTGGTGCTGTCGAGCAAAGGCAAAGATATTGGTAAAGCCAATAACGAAGATTTCGAAAACAAAAAGTACACCATTTACCCTGAAGAAAATCACCTAATCAGTCAATTTGGTTTAGTATCGAGCAACAATTGGCAAATGCGAGTCGCCGTTCACAAACAAGATTTAGCCACTAAAGTCACTCGCTTTGATAAACGAATTAATACCGTAGACACCCAAGCCACCGATTATAGCCTGAGCTTTTTACAGCGCTGGCAAGGCAATTCGCTTGATGGGCAATGGGGCGTGGAGCAAGAATTTCGCGACAATATCAATGCCAAAGAGTCTGAGCAAAGCTTAAGTTCAGATGAATTCTCTACCATCACAGTATTGGCAGCATCACAATTTAACAACGCCTTATTTGGCAACGTGAACTACCAGATAGATGACTGGTCATTCACGACTGGCGCACGCTACAGCCAAATTAGTCAAAAATCAGAAATTGCCGGGCACAGCAAAAAATCAGACCAAGCCCTAACAGGATTTGCCTCAGCAGCCTACCGGTTAAACGACCAATGGGGTGTAACTTCATCTATCAGCACCGGCTTTAGATTTGCGACTGTCACCGAACGTTTTTTCAACGGCACCACCGCCCGTGGCACAACATTAGGCAACGCCGACTTGTCGCCCGAAACCGCTCGCAACGTTGAACTAGGCTTCACTTACAATAATGCGAACCATCAGTTGCAATTCACTGCCTTTAACAATCGCATCAAAAACTATATCGAACGCATCAACATAGATGAAGACACTCGCACCTACAAAAACCTCGACCAAGGCGACATAAAAGGCCTTGAATTCAGTTACGATCACCAGCTAACCGACGCATTCAGCTACACGTTAAGCGGCCACCGATTGGCGGGCGAAGATGCCAACGGCAACGCGCTGGGCGATATATCCCCTAACAAACTGCAACTAGCATTAAATTATCGTCAAGATGATTGGCAAGCAAACTTGCGAATCAAACATCGCTTTAGTCACACCGACGTTGCATCAGGCGAGAAACCACTTGAAGCGGTGAACATTCTTAACGGCAGTTTCACTTACGATTTGTCTGATGATTGGCAGCTGTCTTTGTGGAGCAACAACCTACTCAACGAAGAGTATCGACTAACCAGTGATAAGAAGAGTGCACAATCTGCCGAGCGGCAATTTGGGTTGACACTTTCTTGGGCGATGGAGTGATACTCAGAAATTCTGAATATCAAAAACAACTCCTAAGAATGACACATGAAGATTAGAACTTGCGAGGGATACAAGCAACAGCAACAGGAACAGGAACAGGAACAAAATTCGAAACAGATTTGAGTATTTAAGTTTAATCCTTTGAACACTTTTTACCCCTCAGTTAAATTAAACCCCAAATTAACGATAACAAGCCACTTATGATTATTAATTGAATCAAAGTTGGCTTTCTTATACCCCCAAAATACCTATTCCTTTATTAATTGTGGCATGATCCTAAGAATAGTACTAAGTTACTGTAAGCTAAATGTGTTTGTTCAATAAAAAGAAGTAATAAAGCCAATGCGAAAGACCATAATATTGATACTCTGTAGTTTATTTCCCCTGCAATCATTTGCTACCACCAAAGAAGAAAAATTACAAAATACACCCCAAATTACCCAAGCAGATTATGAAAGTATGCTAGCCGACATAACCTCTGAATATTTAGTCAGAATTCAAGAGCGAGCGAATACTACCGATTCGCAGAATGAAAACAACATTAAAGGCTTTGTATTAAGCACCCATATAGGTGAATTTTCAGATATCCCTGATGCTGTCAACGAAGATATTGCAAACATTAAGAATGCGATTCAATTATTAGTCAAAAAAGTCGCAACCGATATTGAATTATCAAATGGTAATAGCAGTGCAATTAACGTTGACCAGTTTGGACAATTAACTTACCAAAGAAAATCAAACTTGCCATCCTCATTGAATGCAAAACGGAAAAAGCTTTTGACAGCGCACATGCAAAATTCTGTCACCGTTCGAAGTGCCGCTATTGCTATTCGCCTACTTGTTAGTACAAATGAGAACCTTAAACAAGCCGCGCTAACTGCAAAGTCTAGAAAAGACAAAGAGCGCTTGTTTATCACCCAAGCAATATTTGTCTATGAAGTCGCTGATATTGCTTTGAAAATAATAGACTCGGTTAAATTGAACGGAAAAAGTGTGATACACGAATTACACCAAGAAGCGAAATCAAAATTCGATAAGAGGGTAATAAAAATAACTGAAAAACAAGAGATGGCAGGTGCGCTAGCTAAATCAGGTGAAATGTCAGTGGCACAATACAATAAAGAAATGGAATCTTTCAACAGCATACTTAGGGCAAATGAGTTAAATATATCGATGTGGGAGAGGTTAATGGACTCAGTTAACAACCAGGAAGAGTTTCTTCAAGCAATATTTCAAAAACACAAACTCATTACATTCAAAAAAGAACAAGCAAAACTGCAACTGGAAACGTTGCGAGATATTCGCCAGACTGCAGAACTCAGAGACGCCATTGGTAATCTGGATGATATTGCAGCATCTATTGCTAGCTTGGACTTACTTGTCCTAGATGAAATGACGGTAAGGCAATTATTAGGTTACAACGAGGAAAAGTGAAATTGAAACATTACCTTAGTTTAATCTTTGGCATAGTAATAATCATTGTGCCAATAACCCTACATTCTCAAGAACAGTTATCAATACAAACGAAGCAACAAGCTGCAAACGACAAAAGTTCGTTACTAAAAACCATTAAAAAATCGTATAGAATATTTATTGAAAATGAACTCAACAAGTGCGATGTCAATTGTTGGTCGAAAGCAGTCCATACCTTAATCGCGCCTACCGCATTAAGAAAAGGCACTTTTGAATCAATAAAAGACTTCGACGACCGAAAAAGTAAGCAATTAAAAAATGCACAAGCAAAGATTCGCATGGCATTACAAATTCCTACTGATAATTACAGCGTTGGTCAGTTAATTATGAAAGATTATGATGTTGAAAACCAATTATTTACAGGGAAAATAGCTTATACAGATGATTTTTTAGAGTCTTTCAAGGCAGCAATTCTCCCCCAAGAAATAACCACAACCATCCCTGTAAATCACGCCAAAGAGAAGTTTTCCACAAACCAAGCACAAGCTATTTTTGCACATGTAGATATTGTTGACACGCGACTTACCGTCACATCACTATATTTTCCAGTAGGGGAAATCGAATATACATTAAATGAAATAAAACATATCAGAAACAAAAATAAAAAGTTCGACAGAAGCAAATACGAAAACCCAACAAATGCCGATAATGTGAGCTACGGTAAAAATACAACCGCGTACCCAAAACCTATCAGCAGTGTAAACAATACTAAATATGACAACTCTGCAATTCCCTTAAAAGGCATTATTTCTCGGCCAAGTCGTTATTTGGAGGTTGGTAAAAATTATCTTAATTGGCATTCAACAAAAAGTAAAAGCAATACACTATCACAAAAATATTTACTAAGAATAAAATACCAAACCGAGTTATCAATTACACTCTACAACAACAACCCCAAAACAGAAACAAAATTAGGTATTTACCAAATAGAAGAAACGGATATGGATTACATATATATTAAAAGAAACATTACCGATAAAAAGCCATTCGATAAAAATAGGCTAGTAAATACAAATCTCGCAGCTGGCCTTTATCTCGTTGATTTTTCAATCTCTCAAGCGCCCTTCGAACCACCTTTTAACTCTATAGTATTCGTCAAATACCTTTAAATCTAAACAAAGCGGAATAATCACCATGAAAAAAGCGTTTCAACGACTAGCTCTTCTTACACTTTGCAGCATCACAGTAAGTGCCATCGCAACAAGCCAAACCGGATCGGCAAAAGTTGAACAAGAATACGGCGAGTCACTAAAAAAAGTGGTAGCAGAACAATTAGGGGTAATTCGAAATAAGGCAAACAATACGACTGCTGCTGACGAGAAGAATATTAAAGGGTTTGTCTTAAGTACACACATAAAATCATTTTCAGATATCCCCCAACAAATTGATAAAGATATAGAGAACATTAAAACAACTATCAGATTCTTAATACGAAAAGTAGCTACAGATATAGAGCTGTCAGAAGGAAGAAGTGGATCACTAAAAGTGACTCAATATGGCGCGGTCATATACATCCCCAATAAAGACCTGCCACAAAAACTTAATCAGAAGAAAGAAAAGCTTTTAAAAGCCAATTTGAAAAACAGCGTTTCAGTGCGCAGCGCAGCTCAAGCCCTAAAATTACTAACAACAATTAATTCGGATTTGAAAGAGAGTGCAGTCAATGCCAAGGATAGAAAAGACAGAGAGCGGATTTTCATGACACAGGCAATATTTGTTTACGAAATGGCTAACATTACTGTTGAAATACTTGACTCGGTAACGCTAGATGGCACCGCTGATCTTGAAGAGTTATATAGCGACACAAAAAGTAGGGTGGCAGCACGAAAAAATGAAGTAAATAAACAATTAGAAAAAGCGAAGGATTTAGAGAGAAAAGGGTTTATGTCAGCACAACAATTCAGCAAGGAAAACGAGACATTCAACCATATATTAAGAGCTAATCAACTCAGTATTGAAACTTGGGAAGAGTTAATGACCTCAGTAAAAAGCCAACATGGTTTGTTACAAAAATTTAAAGATCGCAAAGAGCTCATCCTATTTAAACGCGACCAAGCGAAATTACAATTGGAAACTCTCAGAGATATTAGACAAGTTGCAGAACTTAAAAGTACCATAGGTAGCCTCGACGACATTGCTGCTGCCGTTTCAAATCTTGATTTAATGACGCTTGATGAATTGACCGTACGCAAGTTACTTGGTTATGAAGGCTAACCAGTCTATTAACATTAAGCTCTATTTAAAAATAGACGAGATCGAGATTTGGTTTAATGGTTGCTTGAACGATGGTGTGATCAACAATCGAATTCTCGACGCTGTAGATAATTTGTGTAACAGCCAGTTCTGAATATAATTTGCAGCCTTAAACGCTAACGAACAATACGCCCCATTAATCCTCGCTAAATAGGATTTAATGATTAGTTTACTATTTCCCACACAATAGTCCTACCTAAATAGGATTATTGTAATTAAAACCCTTTAACGCTATATTAATCCTAACCTACGAGGATTATTAACTATGGCAAAACGTGTTATCGCCACCGAACAACCTGATTTGAGCCTGCCGGTTAATATGCAACGGCTGGGACAGTATGTGCGAGCCAGAAGAACCGCCGTCAATATCACCATAGAGGATGCAGCCGCTATTTGCGGGGTTTCGAAGCAGGCTTTGTCTAATGTTGAAAGCGGTCTAAAAACAGTTAGAGCCGACACTATTTTTAAAGTCCTTGAATATCTTGGTGTAAACCTTTGGTTTGATAAAGACTCAACAATCGCCAATGGAGATACAAGCGATGAATGGCTCTAATATCTTACCAACACTTAGCATTTACAGCCAATCTGAATTAGTCGGCACTGTGACATTCAACGAACCTGCCGAATGCACTTTTGTCTACTGTGAGCAATGGATAAACAATCGATTTCCAATATCACCCTGTATCCCCCTCAATGGCCAATTTTCAAATCAAAGCGTCACTCAGTTTTTAAGAAATCTCTTTCCAGAAGGCGATGCCTTCGACTTGCTACTGCAAAATAACAGTCTGTCAAAAAATAACCTGTATGCCATTCTCAACACCATTGGCCACGAGACGGCCGGCGCATTGTCATTCTTTGACACGGCTTATCAAGCACAAAAATCTCAACTAAGACCCATTAGTGAACAAGAGTTAATCGCTAAGTTGTCAACAGGCTCAGCCCAAGAACTAGTGACATGGGACGGCAAATATCGACTGTCAGTAGCAGGTGTACAAAATAAGCTGAACGTTTACATGAATGAACAAAATCAGCCAATGCTGGCAGATGGCGCGTATTCAAGTACTCATATATTAAAATTCGCCTCTCCAACTTTCCCCTCTATTGTGATCAATGAGCTTGTGTGCATGCGATTAGCACACGATGTTGGCCTAAATGTAGCCAACGTCACTTATAAAAATTACGGCGGGCATGATTCGCTGATTGTAGAGCGTTTTGACAGAAAGCGAGTGACTGATGGCGTTCACAAACGCCATATGATAGATGCCTGCCAAGCTTTGGATTTGCCCCCTGAGTTTAAATATGAACAAAATTATGGTTCGGGTCGTGATGTCAGACACATCAGAGATGGGGTCAGTTTCAAAAAGCTGTTTACCTTTGCCAAAAACTGCACTGTACCAGCTATTGCCATTCAAAACTTGCTGGACTGGATGATATTCAATGTCGTCATTGGCAACAGCGATGCACACGGCAAAAATGTGAGTTTTTTTGTGGGTAACAATGGCATAACAATCACGCCATTTTACGACCTAGTTTGTGTGATTTATGAAGCGTCAAAGAATACTAAAATAGACACAGTGGCAGCAATGGGCATTGATGACAACTTTGATTTGGATAGCATCACCGCATTTGACTTGCTCAGTATTGCCGATGAATCCTCTATTTCATTTTCTTTATTAAAAATGAGGGGGATGCGACTTACCTCGGCGATAATAAAAACAGTCGAAAAGGTAGACTTGAACAACTGCGGCCTTGACGCTGAGCAATTGAATACTGTGCAGGCAATCAAACAGCTCATCTTCAAACGAGCGACCCAAATACATGAGCAATTGGGCCATTTAGACCTCGTGGCAAAAGAGCAATTTTGAATATTGACTGACGCTGAGTATACCCAAGCATACTTTCATATACTCCCGGCACAAAAGTCTAAAAACCGACCATTCAACCAACCACCAAAGCCTGTTCAAGGTGTTGTTTTATAAACAGATTAGCACCCCAAACATCGGTGGCTGGCGCATCTGTTTGTGGGTTGATATGGGCATAAGGGAAAGGACCAAACTCCGGTGTGATTGTCAGCACGTCTTGCCCCCGAGTTTTTGCCACATCCACCACCATTTGCCACAACTGGGTATGCCGATTGAGATGACCTGCCCAGCGAGCATGTTGTGGATCGGTAACCTGCGGACCCTCTTCAAAACCCACGCGAGCATGAACATGGTGAACATTGTTGATTAACTTTGCGATGCGTTCAGCCTGATCAGTTAAATCAGATTCGTGCACCACAAACCAATGGCTGATATCAAGATTGAGCTTCAACTCGGGCAACTGCTCAATAATCTGCTCAGTACCAAGGGTTGAAAAAGTCGGTCGAAACCGGTGCGTTTCGTGAGTAATGGCTACTCCGTATTCTTCTTGTAGCAACAAGGCTTGTTCAAACAACATCATGTTATCAGACAGGCTGAAAATATCCCTACCGGTATGACTGTTAATTAACTTTGGAGAAAAAGCCATAGCTTCATCGACTTGGCGTTTAAGGCTGTCTAAATGATCTTTTGCCGTTTGCCCATCGGTGGCAATGCCAGTGATGATGTCGAGTCCGCGCTCGCTGTGCAAAGGTAACGTTTGAGCTGGCGTTAACGGATAAAAGGGCAAAAATAACTCACTACCTTGATAGCCTTCGGCAACGATTTTATTTAGCAATTGTGCCAACTGCGCCGAGGTGTCACAGCCAGTTTCCCAAAAGGATTTATGGTAATTTATTTTCATATTTTCAACTCGCGCAGGCCTAAAACGCCCACCATACCTCAACAGCTAACCCCATCTCAAGCAACCAGCTCTATATCGCATGAGATTTTATCGATTGGTACCACATAAGCACCAAGAACCTTAAGAAGGTACTGATTATCAGCTGTAATATGATGTAATGTCGCAACTGATGACAATGCTCTAGTCTGTAAGGGTTCATTTTAAATTAGGCACACATCAAGAAAAACGCATCCTAAGCAGAGTGAACAAGACAAGTATTTTTCAAGCTTACTTGTTAATAACATACATTAGAGCGAAATCTGTAGCGCCACAGAGCCAAGGTTTGCTCTTAATAATGAGAACGTGGGACCACAGGTTATTATTGGTGGCGCCACATAAAAATAAAGGATTTAGCAATGAAGATATCATTGAGCAAGTTAATATTAACTGGACTCTTGTCGCTAGCAGTTGTTCAAGTTACCGGGTGTAATGCAACATCGACAAGTGCTGATGGTCAGTCTGTAGATTATAGCGCTGGCGTTCCTTCGACCACTTATGATTGTCCGGCCAGCCCGACATGGATCACCAACCCTTCACTGCCAACAGAGGTGAAAAAGAGCGCACCTGATGGCTCTTCAAATTTCTGCGATTTTTATCAGTTTTCGACTCAAACTTATTTATATTTAATGTCGCCTTCAATCGAAAACCCTACATTGCGTAACTTTCAAGTAGATGCCAAATATCCATTGCTTGAATTCACCAGTAGCGGCAAACCTGCCGATTCTTGCAATAATCTTAGTGATGGGCAAACGTTGCGAACGGGATTACGACAATCAGCTAGCCCAATAACGACTGGCCAAGCCGGTGGTGGCTCGACTATTTACGACCAAAACGGCAATGTGGCGTATTACGATGTACGCTTTAATAAATCACTGTGTAATATGTCTGCCAGTGCAGTTGAGTTGGCACAAAAAAATATCACTAATTTCAACCCCGGCACCACAGAGCTTAAATTTGCTTGGAAAGTATTGAACAATGATGAAATACTGAATAACAGTTATGTCACGGTGCCGCAAAACATTGGTGGTCACGTTAAAACCTTGGGTTTAATCGGTATGCATATCGCAGTGGCCACCCACGACCATCCTGAATTTGTCTGGGCGACCTACGAGCACAAAACCAATACACCTAACTGTGATGCGCAAGGCCTGCAAGCTGATACCAATTGGTCTTTTGCTAGTGCTGCTTGTACGAGTAAACTGCCATTAAGCGCCGATAGAACAGATACTGCGTGTAAATTTAACCAACCAACGGTTAAAAACGGTCCAGCTACTGGGACTGCCACTAACATCTGTGCGGTATATCCATTTGGTACTGCATCGGGAGACCTTAAAGCGGGTGAAAACTTAGCCAATATCGCCTCTCAAAATGCATCAATCTACCAAAATCTCAAAGATACTCACGCGGCACAATCCATGCAATTATTAAATAACTATTTTAATGTTGGTGCCATTTGGGTGAGTGATACTAATTTAAGCTCTGGTGGTATTGGGGTGCCAAATGAGCGTGGGTCGTTACGTTTGGCCAATACCGTTGCAGAAACAGATTTTCAACATGTGAACTTAAATTACACGGGTAATTCAGGTGAGTTTGCTAGCAATTGCTTTGGCTGTCATAACTTTACCGGTAAAGAACAGCCGTTGAATAATAACATTACCACTCAAAAATTGAGTCATAGCTTTATTGATGTCATTACAGGACAAGGTAAAGCTGCGGATGTGAATGCCACTAGCCACATTGATTCGAACAGCCACGCAAAGAACATTTGTGAGAACACCTGTAAAAACACCAGAGGTTACTTAAGTTGGAATGGAAACTGGACTAACATAAATACCTCTTCCGGCTCGGTTTGTGGTTGTGTAGCTAAATAAACCGTGGGTCGAGTGGCGTTAAGAAACACATATCGAAGTGTCGAACCATTTGGCATTTTTTACCCACAAGGTGGAGGCATGGATGCCCCCATGGACGCTTTTATGCATTCCCCTTGCGCCACCACCCCAACTTCACAGAGCAAAACGTTAAAATATAATTGCCAAGCAAGTAAAAAGCTTAATCTAAATTCACCTCAGCAAAATAAACCATAGCCTCACTTAAATGCTCGGCAGTGCCCACTGCATAGGCATCACGCGCTTGTTTCATCTGTTCGATGGTGACAAATTTCAACGCCATTTGGGTGTAAGCATCTCGCGATAACCCCGCAAAGTCTTCTGATGCGGCTTTGTACATATCCACCAACATGTCATAGTGACGTTGCACCACAGCTTGCACAGTATCGCTGGTAACGGGCTGGTCGAGCAGTGCTGCCATATCTTTGGAAATCCCATCACTCTTTTCATTCATATTTTTGGCTTGCTGGGGTGAGAATTTAGTACCAGTTTTTGCCATTCGCTGTTCGAATTTTTCATCGCCCATTTTGGCCCGCACAGCCTGCTCGAATTGCTCGGCTTTTTCTTTTGGAATGCCGTCGTAAAGGTGATCAAAGTTGTTGGTTTGTAAATTGCTGCTTTGTAAATTGTTCATCGTGTCCTCGATACTGTTTATCATGTTTTGAAGGTCTTGTTGCTTATCAACCAATTGCTGCTTTTGGTTACACAAAGCGGCTATCAGGTCACTGTCTTGGCTGCCCAGCAGGGTTTTGATCTCTTGGATTGGAAAGTCCAATGCCCGGTAAATCAAAATCTGTTTGAGCATCACCAAGTGCTGATTGGTGTATTGACGATAACCATTGTCAATACGCCGATTAGGCACCAACAAACCAATTTGATCATAATGATGCAAAGTACGAACGCTCACCTCAGCCAATTTGCTTAACTGGCTAACGCTGTAAGTTTTCACTGCTTTGATTGCTGCTTTCATAGTGACCTCTTTGGGTTGCAGATTTTAGTTTGTGGTTTTGATAACGGCTCGAAGTGTGGACTATGACGTAACGTTAGAGTCAAGCAGGTTTTTTCAAAAAATGCAGTTAACGACGAAAACTAAGTGATTGATTGAGACATCAATCAGGCTGTGCGGTAGGTGGGTGCTTCAGCCCCGCAGTGGTAAACATTGCTTGCAGGCGGGGCTGAAGCGCCCGCCTACGAATAGTCTTGTGTGATGATTATATTTACAAGGGAGGATTTACTGTTCCTTAAGCTTCTCTAAAGCCTCTTTCAACTGCTTTTTAACCTCACTGCGTTCTTTCCAACGTTTACGAGTTTGTTTGCGATCATAAGCACGATATTCATCAATATACGGCTGGTCTCGCAGTATCTTTGCGCGTGGGTCGGCAATCACTACCACACCTTTATCGGCGCTAATTGAGCCTTTTTTATCTGTCATCGGCAAGGTAACCACCTTATCGCCCACTTTGACTTCAAGCGGCATATCAAAGGCAACATCATTGCCACTTACCCAGCTGAAATTCACTTTATCGTCTTCACGCTCTACCACCAATTTAGGCAAATCTTTTTGATAAACATAAGCCTTAAACAACCACGTATAATCTTTGCCAGTAGTTTTGTTAACGATGTTGATAAAGTCTGGAGTGCTGGCAAACAAAGGTTTGAAATTACCTGGTTTTGGCGTATCTGTGCCGTATACCAATTGCCTTACACTGCTGAAAAACGCTTTATCGCCAATTGCCTGACGTAAAGTGTGTAAAAACAATGCCCCTTTGTTATAAATGTCCATGCCCGGGCCATCTTTGTACACCTCGGTTTCGGTTTTACTTTCACCGCTAACCAATGGCGCTTTGTTGAATATGCGTTGACGCTTTTTATATAAATAAGCACCGTAGGCCACATCACCATATAAATACTGTGCATACAAAGGTTGCATGTATTCGCCAAACCCTTCGTGTAACCACATGTCGTCTAAATCGCTGTGGGTCAGTTGGTTACCAAACCATTCGTGCGCAAACTCATGGTGCAATAACCAATCAAAGCCAAACTCATCGGTTTTGTAACCGTTACCATAAGCATTAATGGTTTGATGTTCCATGCCCAAATGCGGGGTATCAACCACGCCCATTTTTTCGCTGCCAAACGGGTAAGGACCAATCACTGATTCAAAAAAATCGAGTATTTGACTAAATTCACCAAACAGTTTTTTCGCGCCCTCTTCTTTGCCTTTAAGGTGCCAGTACTGTAAATCTATGGTATTGCCATATTGGCTTTTATAGTCACCTTGCATCAAAGTCAAAGGCCCTACATTCAAACTAATGGCATAAGTATTGGTTTTTGACAGGGTTTGCCAGTGGTACGTATTCCAATCACCGTTATTTTCCATACCTTTGTACAAACCATTAGCAGCGGCAGCTAAAGGCGCTGGCACGGTTATGTGCATATCGACTTTTTCAGGCTCTCTTAAGGGATGATCGATACAAGGCCAGAAGATGTCACAACCCTCAGCCTGTACAGCTGTGGCAATCCACGGTTGGCCGTCTTTGGTCTCTTTCCAGACAAAACCGCCATCCCACGGCGCTCTTTTCGCCTCTAAAGGCACACCTTTATAGTCAATAGTGACTTTAACCGACTCACCACTATTTACAGATGCAGGCAAATTGATAGTCAGCAGCCCCTCAGGATTACTATAGTTATTATTGGTAAGTGAACTACCATTCACTTTTATTGATTCGATGGTAAACAAGCTGTCTAAATCAAGCAAAACATGGCTCAAGTCTGACTTGGCTTGCAAAGTTAATGTGGCACTACCTGCGATAGATTTGGTTTCAGGATAAAGAGTAAAACCCAAATCGGCGTGTTCGATGGTAAAGCTGGCTTGGTTATCTTTTAGCTTGCCGCCTGATGCTAGCGTGATATCAGTTCTGCCCGATGTTTTGGCAGTAGCAGCGGGTTGCGCTTCGCCGGCTGAGGTAGCCGTTTGAGTTGTCGAACTACAGCCGCTTGCCAACAAAGCAGTCAACGTAAGGGGTATCAAGTGTTTCATCGAACTTCCGATAACAAAATATTCAGTGCCAGCATTTTAAGGCAATGGGTTAAACAATAAAGCCCACCACGACCAACAACAGTGTCTATTGTGTTACTTAATATGTCCAAAGCCACCAATGGCAGTACTTAAGCTATTAATCGACCCTTTTTAGTTGTAATCTGGCTATGTAATGAAGCACAAACCAACCGCTGAAAAAAACCAATCTAAAGGTCAACTCGCCCTATATGAAAAGCACCTCTGCACAGCATTTATTCACCTTGGTTGTTATGATGACATTAACGGCCTGTGCCAGCACTTCAACTAAAATCGAACCTGCATCGCCTGTTCAAACACTCGCGTTAGTTGAACAGCAAGTATCGGATTTACTTAAACAAGTTTCAAAAGCAACTCATCAAAACAACGTCATCACCCGAATATCTCACTGCCGATACGAACTGAATAATTTATGGTCAAATGCGCAAAAAGGCCTATACGGGGCGCAGAACAAATTGCGCTTTAGCTTCACTCACGACATCCGAGATATCGCGCATATCCCTGAACATATCGTTCATTACAACGACAACAGCCAACGCTGGCAAGAACGAATTGAACTGTCGTTTAATCGTTATCTGCCCTCGTCTTTTAAACACGTCAGCACCAACGATTATCAAACGCAACTCGACCACTCGGTTAAAAATCGTTGGACCATTGGCGGTTATAATGTCGTTCCACTGAACACCATGGAACAGCTGCTCGACGGGCTGCAAACGATGGCGCGTTTGTGTGGCAACGATCTGAACAAAATCAACAAAATTGAACAAAAGCTGATAGGCCGCTGGGAAATTGCTGGACTTTCTGCCCCCCAAGGTTCACTCACCATTGAACCTGGCAAGGCAACCCTGAAACACCAAGATGGCACCATTTTGACTGGTACTTACACTATTGCAAACGAAGGTTCGCATTACCTTATTAGCATAAACCCCAACAGTGCATCAGCACATTACAACTTGCAGCTGAGTTTTGTCACCAGTAATTATGCTCGTTTAAGATTACTGGCAAACGATGGTGTACCAATAGCATTTGAACAACCAACGCTTGACGATTCCGATACTCGCCCAGACCCTGATGAACTCAAACTGTTGCGCATGGGAGATTTACGATGAAAGGATTGAGCCATATAAAAGCTTTTGCATTTTTACTCATGGGATTGCTCAGTGTTGCCGTAAACGCCGAAATTGGCGACGACCAAACAGCCGAAAAAATCAAACAACAGAACATCCAATGGCAAAAAGACATTGATGATTTTGCTAATGCCGACCCTAAGACTGTGATCACGCCTTACATGCAAATCATTTCAAGGCTCAATCATTCGGCGCAACACACTTGGTGTGATGAAGAAACCGTTGCGCTGGTCAATCAAGCCATCGCTTTGAATGCTTCATCGCTGGTTGCCCATTCGATGTTATATACCTGCGCAGCAAGACAACACAAAATAGAATTACGCGATCATTACACCGAGATAATTAATGGCTTAATCAGCCGCCTAATGAATGGCAAAGAAGCCAGTTCAATTCACAGTGTCATTGAGATAAGAGAATTGATGGAAGCCCGCTTACTGTTGCAGGCCATGGGTTACAACATTTTAGACATGAACTTGGTCACTCGCTACGGCGGCCTGTTTTACCAGTATCATGTCATCGACACCGAAACAGCCAAAGTCACCACTCGTTATTTTTCTAACCTGCATTTTATGAAAAACTTGCTGTTGACCAACCCCAATGTCAGTGACGATACCGCCAGCCAGTTAATGCGCAAATATTATCAGCAGCAAAAATACCCCTTTGCCATTACCGAGCAAGCCAAAAAGTACATCGCACGGGGTCAATATCAAAAAGCCAACGAAGTACTACAAAGCCTTGATGAGTATTCGATGAGCGCCAATGTTCAACGGGCTTTAGTACATATCAATAGCAAAAGCACCGACCCTATTGCCCAATTAGAACGCGAACTTAACTTAGACGCTAAATCTGGCTTTGTTCCAGCCGCCATTGTGTTGGCACAGCTAAAATTAAACAATCAAGATGAGCACAGCCCTACAGTCGCTTCAAAAATCACAGCATTACTTGAACGTGTTGACCATTTTACCATCCCGGGCGAAGGCGCATTTCGACTGGCACTGGCACTCAAAAGACGTGAAGACCAAGCGCAAACAAGCCTGAAATGGTTTGAACAGGCAGTCAAGCTAAACCACCCCAAAGCCACATTGGCACTGGCAATTTTATATCGCCAAGGCACTTTGGTGCCTGCGGATGACAAAAAAGCTTTTGCCCTATTTGAAAAAGCCAACAGCTACGGCATTAATGAAGCCGCCATAGAACTGGCGCTGTTTTACCATCAAGGCAGTGAATCGACCCCACCTGCTCACGACAAAGAAATGGCCCTGTTGTATAAAATGGCCGACAAAAACGACAGTGCAGCCCTGTACATGCTGGCCCAACGATTCGACAACGGCGTAGATGTAGAGCAAGACAAACAGCAAGCTTACCAGTGGTACCTCAAGGCCTACGACCAAGGCGAACGCAAAGCCGCCAACCAAATAGGCATATTATTTGAAACTGGCAAGGTCGCCAAAACCAATGGCGAACAAGGCGAAGTTGACCACAATCAGGCCTACCAATGGTATGAAAAAGCTGGCCAAAGGGGCGACAGTAATGGTTTTTCAAACCTCGCCCGTTTTAACCATTATGGTGTAGGGCGTGACGTTGATTTGGCTCAGGCAGCTAACTTTTATGTTAGAGCCGCCGAAACCGGATCTGATGTGGCCTACTGCAAACTCGCCGACACCATGTTAGAAATGGGACCCAAAGACGGTGAAAACTGGCAAGACACACTGTCAAGAGCCGAAGGTCTATACCAATTTGGTGCAAAAAAAGAAAGCAAAGTATGCCCTCGTCAACTCGGTCAGCTTTATCACCTGCGTTTAAACGACCGTCAAAATGCGATGCGTTGGTTTGAGATTGCCGCCCGTAATGGTGATGCTCTAGCGCTAAAACGCCTCGAACGCATTTATTTTGACAGCTACATGAGAAAAGATTACCGCCAAGCTTTTGCCCAGTTCAGCAAGGGTAACCAAATGGGCATGGTCAAATCGAGCTATTTTCTCGGCCAGTTGTATCACAAAGGGTTAGGCGTAACGCGCGACGACAACCAAGCTCTGCTTTTATGGCAGTCACTGCATAAACACGGCTTTGCACCGGCAGAACAGGCCATTGCGCTATTGTATTTGCAAGGCCAAGACAACGTTAGAGACCCTCAAAGAGCCAGCCAAATGTTCGATGAAATTGCCAATCGTTCGTTAGACAACACCCTTAGTGTGGCCGAAATGTTTTTTTATGGCCGCGACACCTTACGCAATTACGAATTGGCTCATCATTATTACCTACGGGCCGCTGAGCAAGGTTCAGGCAACGCCATGAACCATTTAGGTGAGTCATATCGTTTTGGATATGGCGTAGCAAAAGACTATGCCAAAGCATTAGATTGGTACCAAAGGGCCGATGCCATAAACTATGATTTAGCCCCACACAACATCGGCGAATTGTATTTTGACGGTCACGGTGTGACGCAAAATTTTGACGAAGCATTGGCTTGGTTTAAAAAAGGCGCCGCACTTGGGGTGAGTCATTCAGCCTACTTCATTGGTCTGATGCATCAAAACGGCCAAGGTGTAACGCAAGACATAAAACACGCCAATCAATGGTTTTATCAAGCAATGGACCTACGCCATGATGGTGCCAAGTTTATGCTCGGCAAAAATATGATTGAAGGCTTTGGTATGGCTAAAAACCCCGGCAAGGGGCGCTTGTTTATTGTTGAGGCTGCCGAGGGCGGGTTTGATGGGGCTGTTGAGTATTTGAAGGGGCGAGGGCAATAAAGGCTTGGTACCGTTTGGTATTTTACTAATGACCAGTAAACAGTTGTTGAAACAACGCTTTTCGAATACTCATTTTTTGCAATAAAAATAACTCGAAATTAACTTCTACGCCATTGTCAGTTTTAACGACCGAATACAAAATCCTGAATCGATTGCTACCACTTTTAACATTGGCTTCTCGGTACTTAAGACCAAATTCAAGAATATCCTGATTCAAAGGATAAGCCTCAGGGTGTAGCTCAACAACCTTTGCAACTTTCAATATCACCTGCTCTGTCCGTTCAATAACTTGAACTGATTGCTCATTATAAAACAGCAGATGATCAATAACACCATCAAGCGATGTAGCAAAGGTTTGTGTGTAATTAATAATACAAAGTGTCACAGCGCCAACGCATCCTTACGCTTTTGAATACGGGCCATTAGTTCATCTTGAGATAACACTCGCCCTTGTTGTTTATCTTGGGCTGATAGGGCCAACAATTTAAGTAAAGCCATCGTTTCTTGACGATCTTCATAATCTTTGGCTGACTCAATAACATAAGCCGGAGTACCATTTTGCGTAATGGTTAATGGAGAATCTTCAACGGGCAAATCTGCTGCATTTTTTTTTAAGAAGGTAATCGTTTCTGTTCTCATTGTATTGCTCAATAAATTCAACGTAGTCTAAATTTAATGCAAATTTGCACTGGTGTAAAGACAAACAAACCGTCATTAATTTATTGTTTTAACTTTTCGCTTCTAGCCCAGCACCACCCCGCGCCGAAGCAAAACCCAAAACCGCAGCCCCAGCGTAACACCGCGAAACAACATAAAGCTCAGCATCGCCAGCCACAAGGCGTGATTGCCCCATGCTTGCGTTAACCACCACACTAAAAAGAACCCTATAAAGGTCGAAAAAAAGGTCGAATCGCGCATATCTTTGGCTCGGGTTAAACCAATAAACACCCCGTCAAACAAAAAACACCACATGCTAACTAGCGGCATGGCTATCAACCAAGGGAGGTATATTTCCGCTGTTTGCACCACCTGTTCGATATTCGACAACAGCCGAACAATCTCCATACCAAAGCCCAAAAATGCCACAGTGAAGGCAACGGCGCATACTACCGACCAAAATGTTGCGTCTTTTATCGATTTAATCAGTTCTACCCGATCATTTTTACCCACAGCCTTGCCCACCAGCGCTTCAACCGCATAAGCAATACCGTCTAAACCAAAGGCGATTAACATCAATAAATTCAATAAGATGGCATTGGCTGCGACAATATTATCACCCAACCTTGCACCTTCAAGCGTCATAAAGGCAAAACACAACGACAGGCAAAATGTTCGTAGCAAAATGTCGCGATTCATCAACAACAAAGGTTTAATTTCATCCCAGTGCTGCCAAAACCGCAGCGCGTCAGGCACTATCTCAATACCTTTATCTTTTGCAATCAACCGAACGAAATACACACCAATGAAAACACCACAATAGTCGGCAATAACCGACGCAGCCGCCACTCCTTCAACGCCCCAACCAAGGCCAAAGACAAATGCCACATCCAAAACAATATTGATTAAATTGGTAAAAATCAGATGCCACATCGGGCCTTTGGCGGTTTGCATCCCGAGCATCCAGCCGAGTAAAACCAAGTTGAGTAACGCAGCAGGCGTCGAAAAAATCCGAATAGAGAAATAAACCTGCGCATAATGCTGCACCTGCTCAGAGCCACCAGCAAACGTAAAAGCCAACGATTTAATTGGCGACTGCAACACCAAAATAACAAAAGACAAAACCAAAGCGATAACAACACCATGCAGCAAAGCCTTAAGCTGTAACTCGGCGTTACCCCTGCCATAAGCCTGCGCGGTCACCCCAGTGGTCGACATTCGCAAAAAACCGGCCAACGAGTAGATAAAGGAAATAATCATCGAGCCTATGGCCACCCCGCCCAAATAATAAGCGTCCGACAAGTGACCCACCACGGCAGTATCAACTAATCCTAACAGTGGCACGGTAATGTTTGATAAAATCATCGGCAATGCAATGATTAACAACGCTTTATGGGAAGGCCAATTAAATTGAAACAACTTTTATTCCTAAAATTAGTGATGTTACTGTTAATGACGCCGTTGTCTGGCTTCGCAGGGGTCATTCTACAGTATCACCATGTCAGTAGCGAAACTTCACCAGTCACCAGCATCTCACCAGAACAGTTTTTGCAGCACATGACTTACCTTAAAGACAATCACTTTAAAGTGGTGCGCTTAGAAGCCTTGGTCGATAAAATCCGTAAAAAGCAACCTATTGACGATAAAACCATCGCCATCACCTTTGATGATGCCTACGACAATGTCTACACAAATGCTCGGCCAATATTGAAAAAATTCGACTGGCCCTACACCGTTTTTATCAACCCCAAGTATTCAGACAAAGGTTACAGCCGCCACATGACTTGGCAGCAGCTTAATCAAATCGCCAAAGAAAAGGCCACGTTGGCCAACCACACCATGTCGCACGACTATATGGTGCGAACGCCCAGCAACCTCACGCCAAAGCGCTGGCGACAACAGATACTAGACGACATAGAACTGGCCGAAACACGGCTGAAAGAAAAAACCGGGCAAAACCATAAAATGCTGGCCTACCCATACGGTGAATTTAATTTGCCGCTGGCAAGAGAACTACGAAAACGAGGTTATATCGGCTTTGGCCAACATTCAGGCGCGGTGGGCCATTATACCAACTTAGCCCGTATTCCCCGCTTTCCAGCATCGGGTATTTACGCCAACCTCGACAAACTAAAACTGAAAATGGAGAGTTTACCCTTTGCAATTACAGCTTTAGAAAACGCCGATATGGTGATAGAACAAAACCCGCCAGCGTTGACAGTAACCGTGAAAGTAGAAGATTTTTTAGCGAAAAATGTGCAATGTTTTATTGGCCCTGCGAGCGCGAGCGTAACATGGCCAAGCGCGAATCAATTTATCGTAACAGCACCACACGCCCTGGCAAAAGGTCGCAGCCGCTATAACTGCACCGCGCCTTCGATAAGCAAACCCGGACGCTTTTACTGGTTTTCACAACCTTGGTTGAATTTATTAAATGATGAATAAACGCATTAGTACCACCTTAATCATACTCGCCATTGTCTGTACAATATTAAGCGCCGCGCCCTTTACCCCAGCGGTATTCGTATCGCTATTGTTAATAGTGGTCGGCGGCATTTACGGTTTTTATCACTATTCATTGCTTGCCGCGCTGCTATTGGGTTTAGGTGCATTGTCGGTTTTTCTCAGCCCAGTACTTACCCTGCAAAGCGACTTGTTTTGGTTGGTTTTGGTGGCGTTTGGATTAGGATATGGCGGGGTTCTTTGGGGAATGTGGCGGGCTAAAAGCAAAAGACAATCCCCAGTTTCGTAATTTTAAGCCTGTAATATTAAACGTTTTCCATTACCAATGGCGTCACATTTTTAGCTGCTTCATCAAACTGATTTCGGGTATCCCACAATGCTACGGCATGTTGAATATTCAACCAAAACTCAGGTGTGTTACCCAGAGCAGCGGCTAACTTAATAGCAAGTGGCGCAGTTAATACCCCACCGTTAAGTAATGTACTAACAGTATTTCGATGTACACCCATCGCTTCGGCAAGCATTTTAGATGTGACTTGCATCGGCTCTAGAAATTCTAGCTTTAACATTTCACCCACAGTCACTGGACGTCTTTTAGTTTTGCGCATAATTATTTTCCCCTGTAAGTATGAGCGTCTAGGTAGGTGTCTACAGCAACACCATCAATCCACCTAAATACCATCCTATATTGTTTGTTGACGCGAATTGAACACCACTGCTTTAATTTGCCTGAAAGATGTTCGAATCTATTGCCAGATGGCACTATAAGATCAGATTCAGCCTTCGCGGCATCTAGAATCTGAATTTTACGAAACAGTGCATTTTCGATATTTCTAGCAATCAAACGATGACCAATACTGTTTTCGTAAAAGTCTTCCAGCCAATCATCTTTAAATACTACCGACATATCGCCTCGGTCATTACACTGGATTATACAATTTATTTAAGCATAGTGCACAACATGACTGTGCACAAAGAGATAAAACACTTAGCCAAAAAGCGGATTTATTATTAACGGGTGGAACTATGTGTTCAGATGGGTACTTTTCAAGGAAGTAGTAGAATTAATCCGTCTTTTATACAAAAAAGCGAGCGAAGCCAAAGCCCCACCCGCAATATAATTACAGTTAAAACCCCCTACCCCAACTGATGAATCTCAAGCGCGGTACGAATCGCCGACTCAAGCGAGCCTTCAATCCAGGCGTGTTTCACCGAGGTGTGTTCACCTGAGAAGTGAATTGGCCCTTCTGACGTTGGAATGTTCGGATGCAAGTTACTGAATTGACCTGCTTGGAACACCGCTGCTTCGCCAAAGGCATAGGGATTAAGCGCCCAGCTTTGGGTTTGTGCGTGTTGGTTGCCGGTATAAAAGGCATTAATTGCTGGGCCATGGATCAATGCCATACCGCGTAGCGCGAAAACATACCTGTCGTCATCCTGCATTGAATCCCAGCGCCGCGCATCATCAGCCCATGTATAACTCGACAAAACAACACCACTGTCGCTGCCCGCAACTTTGTGTGAAGGGTAGTACATGAAGCGATTTGGATTGTCAGTGACACTGCCACCACCACGGGCATCGGTTACCGCCCAGTCTTGCGCTTCTAATGACCCTAGGTACTTGTCTTTGTCTGCTTGCGAGATATCGGCAGCGTTAATGCCATCAATCCATTGTTGCTTGGTTTCAAACTCCCACCAGCGCTGATTGAATTCTAGTAATACTTTGGTGGCGGCATCGTAATGCAATTCCATAATTGCGCGGCGTTTACCATAACTGAAATCAGGGTCGGTGCGCACAAAGCGCATACTTGAAAATGGAATCGTGATGATCATCAAATCGCCGATAACAGGGGGATTCTCAACAATTTTGTCGTCAACCTGATTTTCCTGAACGCTGCGAATAGACACAGCTGCACCCCGGTTGGTGGCGTGTTTACCGGCACCATTGGCACCATTGTCAAAATCGAGGTGAGTCATACGATGATCAAATTTAATTTCAACACCAGCCGCAAGAATGTCTTTGCGCAGCACTTCAGTGATGTTCCAAGAGCCTCCAACCACTTCTTTGTAAGTGTTGTCGGGGTTAATGTCGGCGCGACCCAAAAAGCTGTGGATGAACGACAACGGCATACGTGAATTTAAGTTCTCAATGGTGCCAATAAGCTCAATAGTGCTTTCTTCAAGCAGGGTCACTTCTTTGAGATATCTTCGAACGGTGTATTCGTCGTATAGCTCAATCACTTGGGCCCAACCGTTCAACCATTCTTCATATGGCTTATCAACCCGAACCGTCACTTCTTCACCGTCTTGCACAATGGTTTTTTGTTCAGAGTACAAATCACGCACCGGATCAAACGCCGCATCTAACAATTGTGCGGTAGTTTGTTCTTCGGTAGAACCATCAAACCCACGATTCATTTCAATACGGGCAGCGCCTTCTTCGTTATATTGATTTTTACGTGTTTGAATAGAGTTGCAACGAATCGAAGTGTTATATAATCGCGTACCAGGATTATCGTTATCGTCTTGACTTTGCTTGTCGACATCAACCAAGTAAAAAGGCTGTGTTTGAAGGTCGTACTTGTCAAAATAATCATTCAATAACGGATGAGACGCAGGAAAACGCATCGCCCCCGCTTCGCCATATTGTTTGTCATCAGCAAAAAGCGATTTTTCATCGTCATTGCGAAAAGTCTTAATTCGGCCACCAACACGACTTTTATTGGCTTCAAGAATCGTCACATCATGACCATATTCTTTTAGCAGCTTGGCGCTGAGCATTCCGGCAATACCGGCACCAGCGATAATAATGTGTTTCTTTTGAGCTGTCTGGCCAGTCAAACCATTGTTCAAGACTTCGCGGTAACGTGCAATTAATGGGTTGATGGTAGTCACTAGTTGATTACCCTCTTCATTCAAAGAGGTATGAGACAATAGCAGTTCTTCTGCTAATTTTCGGTAAGGGGGAGTTTGAGTTGTCAAAATTTAAGCTTCCTGTCTTTTATTGTTGTTTATCAGCAACATCTTGTACCTGCTGATGCCGAATTGATTAAAGCACAAAACAAACCGATGTGTTAATCGCCAACAACATTTTTTGCCACACCTTAAGGTCAATCATAAATTAATACATTATTGTGACCTGCACTGATAGCAACCCGGGTCAACATAAGTAATAATCCGCTATAACTTCTTATTCAGAGTTCAAATAATGAAAAATAAACTGTTATCCTTACTGGCATTTGCCACGCTGTCGGGCGTTGCAACCAATGCCGCAGCCGCCCCTGTCGACAAAGACCGCATTGCGGTGATGAACGCCATTGGCGTATCGCACACCATTCGCCCCCATCAAAGTGGTTTTCCCGACCCGGTTCGGGCCAATTTGGTCGCAACCATTAACAAAGCGCTCGACCATCACAGCACCGTAGAACTATTTGGTGAAGAAAAAAGCTTCAAAGTACTGAGCAAAGTAAAATCACTGACCGAACCGGGTATTCAAGTGATAAAAATGGAGCTGAGTACCAACCAGTTCACTAAAGGTACTTTGACCATTGCTGGCGTACAAACTGGCACCCTTTATCAAGATGGCGAAGTGATTAGTGGTGATGATGGTGCATATTCTTTAACCCTCACCAACGGCGAGCACCGTTTATTGTTGTTGACCGAGCAAGTCGATAACTGGAAAAAAGTGTCGGTAGATTGGACAGCCGATGACGCCAAGCACAAAGTGACTTTTCACGAAAAAGCCCCCAAACACCGTTTGAATGCCAAACAAATGTTTGATAGCGAAACCGTCAGTCGAGTGAGTATCTCACCTGATGGCAAGCACATAGTGATGTCAAAGCGCAGCAACAACAATGCCGATGGCGACAGCTCTACTCGTCAAACCGAGTTGCTCGACGCCAAAACCATGAACGTACTTTATCGTTGGCAGGGCATGTCGCCGGGTTCATTAAATTGGAGCCCAGACAACGCTTATATATCGTTTACTCGCAAAAACAATGTTTACCTACTTGCCCGCAAAGGCTTCGCGCTAAGCAAAATCGCCAGTGGCCTTAAAGGTGCCGGTGGGTATAACTGGTTAAACAAAAACACCTTAATCTTCAGCTGGAATCGTTCAGACGAGTCTGACACCTCAATTGCCAAGCGCTACCGCGCACTAGAAGACCGCTGGGGCGGCTGGCGCGACAACGCACAAGTGTTTGTGATGGACATTCACTCTGGGTTTATCAAGCAACTCACCCAAAACAAACTGTCGCATTACTTGTTAGATATAGACGACAAAAACCAACGAATTTTGGTTGGCCGCGATGTGGTCGATTACAAAGCCCCAGCCCATGGTTTAACCGAATTGGTCGAGTTTGATTTAAAAACCGAAACCGAAAAAGTGCTAGGTCGATACCGCACGTTTGCCGGTGCGCTATACGCCAAAAAAGGCTTTTACATTACCGCAGGCCCGGGTTTTGCTAACCGAACAGGCGCAACACTGCCAGCTGGCGTAGCCGTCAATAATTACGACAGTCAATTGTATTACATGGACCGCGCCGGCAAAGTTTCGGCCTTGTCGAAACAGTTTGATCCGTCTATTAACAGTGTTGAAGTGATGGGCAATGGCGATTTGTTATTGAGTGTCGCCGACAAAGACCGAGTTCAGCTTTACACCTATTCACCTAGAAACAAGCAATACAAACGTGTTGATACCAAGCTCGACGTAATTGCGTCTTACAGCGTGTCAAAACAGAGCAAACCCACATTGGTTTACCGAGGTACAACCTCAATTCGGCCACAGCAAGTTTACCTTAAGCAATACAACAAAAAGCCAAGATTGCTAATCGACAGCGCCAAAGCCAGTTACGCCAACACCCAATTTGGCGAAATCAAAACATGGCCATACAAAACCGCTAAGGGCCAAACCATTGATGGCCGTTACTACCTGCCACCTAATTTTGACGCCAGCAAAAAATACCCAGCAATCGTTTACTACTACGGCGGCACCTCGTCGGTTAAACGCGCTTTCACTGGCCGCTGGCCCTTTAGCCTTTGGGCAGCGCAAGGTTATGTGGTTTACGTAGTGCAACCTTCTGGCGCGACAGGTTATGGGCAAGAATTCTCGGCCAAACACGTTAACGCTTGGGGCAAAGAAACTGCCGACGACATCATCGACAGCACCAAAGCCTTTTTGAAGGCTCACCCGTTTGTTGACGAAAAACGCGTTGGCAACATGGGCGCGTCATACGGTGGTTTCATGACGATGTATTTAGCCACTAAAACCAACATGTTCAGCGCATCAATCTCGCACGCCGGCATCAGCAACCTATCAGAATATTGGGGTTACGGCTGGTGGGGTTACGGCTATTCAGGCGTAGCAAGCGAAGGTAGTTTTCCGTGGAATAATCGCAAGTTGTACGTAGAGCAAAGCCCTTTGTACAGCGCAGATAAGATCACCACGCCACTGTTGTTGCTTCACGGCGATTCAGACACCAACGTGCCTGTGACCGAAAGCCATCAAATGTATACTGCATTAATGATGCAAGATAAAGATGTAGAGTTGGTAGAGTTCATGGGTGATGACCACCATATCAATGCCCGCGAGCATCGCTTACATTGGTGGAATACTATCTTGGCTTACTTTGATGACAAGTTGAAGAAACAGCCTTTGTGGTGGGATACGATGTACCCTGACGGTTAAATCTGGGCGCGCACGGGGGCGGCCCCTACGAGGTGGGGGTTCGTCAATTATTTTGGTGCAATTAACAAACCCCTGCTACGAAGAACAAATGGAGGCTGGGGCGAGGAACGAGCCGTAGTTAGCGCTTGCGCGTAACCCATCGGTTACCCTAACCCAACACAATCTTTAATTGTGTTCTAACGAAATATTTTAAAATCGAAACACCATATCCGTCGCAGGTGATAGCCCGAGGTAGCCGATGGGTTACGGCTCGTACCTCGCCTAACCCATCCTCCATATGGGCGTTCGTTAATCATTTCATTAATTGCCAAGTCTTTGTTGTAAAGCCAAATTCACCCCATTTGCCACCGCCGCCCTTGCAACGCAGCGGCTATCAAACATACCGAGGCGACAAAAAATCCAAACGGCGCGTTTGCCGCCTGACTCAGCACAGGGTCTACCCCAACAAAATCCAACGGTGAACGATTCAATGGCCCCATGTACCAAATAGCCGTGAACAGAATCTCAAACGTACGGCTGGTGCGAGTTAACGAACCACACGCAAGAGCCAACGACACAATAAACAAAGCACCGCTTAACAACATCACTGCCGAGAACCATTCGCCACTAACAACAAATCGTACAAACGCGGGGCTTACCACCATAAATGCAATGAGAAAGCCGCCCAGCAACATCGCTGGAAACTGCTTTTTAATTGGCGACAAACAGCTGAATATTAATTGGTCGGCCCCTTGTTGTAACTCTCTATGGCCCATGGGTGAAAACGTTAATACGCACAATATCCAAGCGCCGGGAATAGCCACAGCCCTTACCGCTTCAAGCGGGGCGATTAATTGCGCCAAACCAAAACCGGCCAAAATCAAATACCACCACACCGAACCCCCGCGTATTAACAACAAACATTCTTGACGCACCAATCGGGTAAACGACCAAGGGTTAGTCACAACTTCAAACAATTTACCCAGTGGTGTTGTCAGCTTGGCCAATTTACGCGCAAATTTACCCCCGCCATTCTTGGTTTGTGAATGGTCTTTGGCCTTTTTGAAACGGTCGAAAATCAGCGTAGCAGCGCCCAGCAACACCGCACTGAAACCCAGCACGGTCGCAATAGACACAAAAACGGCCGAACTATAAACCACACCAGACCAAACGAAAGTGTTTATCTGTCTATCCTGACCTGACGAACTCACCGTAACGCCGATGTTGACTCCCCCATTACTGCTCGGGTCGTGATTCATCACCGCCAAACGGATTTGCTCTATTAACTCACCAACGCCAGATGCACCTTCAATACCATTCACAACAACGGCGGTCCAAAGAAAAAAGTACGCCACATTACCTATACCACCGCGTAACACAGGGATAGTCTCAAACAATATTGCCGCAGCCGAAATAGCCGCAAGTATTGGTAACACATAAAGTAATTGCGGCAAAAACAGGTCTAACGGGTTAATGGTATAAGACTCACCATGCCACAACTGAACAAACACCGACGTAAGCGACATAATAATCATCACGCCTATTAATAACGTCAGGTTGCTCAACCACTTACCTAGCAAATATTGAAGTTTGGTTACCGGCGTTGACGCAATTAACTCACTTATCCCCCGGTCACGGTCACGCTCTACCGCGTTTTTAACCAAATAAAAACAAATGATTGGCAAGAAAAACGCATTCAAAATTGCCAGCGCAGCACCGACAAAAGCCGAGTTATAAATGCCCCTGTAGCCGCCAATCATAACCATGCCGTAGCTGGCATCAGATGCAGGGAAAAACAGCATGGTCACTATCACCATACACAATAAAATAACCAAATAGTTGCGCCGCCGTACGCGGTCAAAAAAGTCTGCCCTAAAGGTGTAATAAATAGCTGTCATTACGCGCTCTCCATCGCTTGGCTTTTAGAATGCGTATGGAACAAAAATACATCTTCAAGCGTAGGTTCAATGTTTACCGCCCCTGGCAAAGGTTGCTCATGACAAACAATGCTGATATGAAAACCATCTGAGCGTCTTGCACTGTGAGAGATACAATATTGTTGACGTAGCACTTTTACTTCGTCATGGTCTACCACCGCATGCCACACCGCTTTATTCATTTTTTTCAGCAATGCCTCAGGGGTATCAAAAGCCAATAGTTTGCCTGCATTCATAATCGCTATTTGGTCGGCAATAGACTCAACATCAGACACAATATGAGTCGACAAAATAATCACTCGCTCGCCAGACATGTCAGACAATAAATGACGAAAACGGGCGCGTTCTTCTGGGTCTAGCCCTACTGTTGGTTCGTCTACAATCAACAACTTTGGGTCGTTCAATAACGCTTGTGCTATACCCACTCGCTGCTTCATACCACCCGAATAGCCTTTCAACGCAACTTTCGCCGCATCTGTTAGGTTCACCATTTCAATCAATTCGTCTACTTTTATTGCCGCAGCTTTACTCGGTAAGCCCTTTAAAGACGCGAGGTAGAGCAAAAATTCCTTTGCCGTTAAATTTTCGTAAACACCAAACGACTGAGGCAAGTAACCTAATTCTTTGCGTAATTGATTAGGATTTTTTATGATGTCGTCGCCTTGCCATAACACAGTGCCTTGTGTGGGTTTGCTGATAGAAGACAAAATACGCATCAACGATGATTTGCCCGCCCCGTTGGGGCCAAGCAAGCCGATGATGCCGGGTTTGAGCGTCAGGCTTAGGTTATCAAGTGCAACCTTGTCTTTACCGTAACGTTGAGTCAGATTTTGAATTTCTAATTGCATTTTCTGTGGCATAAGGGGCACTCGCTATTGTTTGCTACGGTGAAGATAAAAATGAACGGTTTGGGTTTTGGACTTTTCATCCTACGCAATGACCGCGCCAATTAAACAATAGCAAGGGTTTTCAAATACTTACACCAAACAGGCAATAATAAAAACATTTGAAAGAACCACCGAATTGACAGAGTTTGGTCAAATTCGCCAATAAAAACGTAGGATAATCAATTGATTAAAAACAATAAGCTAGGAAAATCGTATAAATGAAAAAAGTCGACATTCTCACCGTATTGATATCTTCAGCCACCTTAGTGATTTTTTGCCTATGCAGTTATTATTTGTTGGCAAAGTACGGTGATATTAGAGATAACATTGACTTAAACGCCAAAGAAGAGATTGGACGCATAGAACACGCAATAGACGCTATTGCCAGTGGACAAACGTTAGACCGAAGTGCGATATCAGACCAACTCGAATCGAACAAACGGGCATTAACTGGCCACCAAACCGAATGGCAGATACTCAAACAAACGTTAACTTCATTTATATCAATTCTGGTGATTATTGTGTTTTCGCACCTGTTTTTTGTTTATACCTTGTTTAAGGGGATGCGGGGGCGAGTTAGGAAAAAAAGTTGAGGGGGTTCATAGGGTGCAAAAATCAATTTTCACCTCAACGTAGGATGGGTTCGAGGGAACCGAGGCTCATCAATTTTTATCGATTCGTTTAGCCTTTGTTGGACTGCGCGTGTGCGGTGCTATAAATGGGGTAGTTTAACCGAATAGATTTGATGGGCCTCGCGTAGCTCGGCCCATCCTACCAATGGCAATGCTATAGCGGTCTATTAATAATCTGCGGTGCCCATAACATCCCAATCTGTGCTTTGACCATAACCACAGGTATATTTGGCCGCTGTATCCTTGTATGGACCACTACATATTTTGTAATGATCAACTAATATTTCAAGACTTTGACCATTGCCATTTCCCGGCGCTGTGTCGCACTTACTATCGTTGATTGTTGAACCTGCAACCACGTCTACATAGGGCGGCACATTCTGATTGGTGCAAACTCTCATGGTATTAACAAACTTAAGATGCATAGAAAGAAGGACTTGAGGAATTGCAGTGGCCTTACTTTTACGTACTATGTACGAGAAACCACTCATACAGACATCAGTGTGTCGCTCGGTGATCATATAATCAACATGAGCTGACTCCTCATGTGAATAGCTCATTTGCACATAAGAACTCGGTAACGGATCGTCATCACACAGCTCGATTGGGCTATTATTTGGTAGTTTTTTATTAGCATCCATAATCCGCCACAACTGATCTGTAGCACTTAAAGATGTTCCACAGGTCCCGTAATTATCTGTCTGCTTATCGGTCACATAATATTTTACTGCTGGCTGATTACCACTGGCACAAATCCACTGATCATGTCTTGGTGGTTCATATTTAAGGCTTTTACTTAGACCTGAACAGTCACTAAAACCTCTACCAGTCATCACCCAACCTGCTGGAGCTTGCCAGTTATAACAAACATATTTGATATTTGGGTCTTCTGGTGGCCAACCACTGCCGCCACCTTGAACGACATTGACGCTTTCAACAGTGTTATCACTGGCATTATGTTTAACCGCGTAGGCACTGCTACAGCCAAGCGCTGCGGCCAGTAAAGTACTGATGACTAAGGTGTTTTTTTGCATTATCACTATCCTTTATTATTCTGAGTATAAAAATCAGTGCGGAGTATAGAGATAATGGGTAGAAAGGCAAGAAGAAAAAGTCTGTTTTGGTACCAACCGAACAATAAAACATCGTACGGTTGGCTTTACATTTAAACGGGTGGGACTACTTCAATTTCAAACGACGGCTCAATCCACCTAAACCCAGCATAATCAATGTGAAAATGCCGAAGTTACCACCGCTACCACCATCAATGGCAGTTGGTGGTGTCGGATCCGTTGGGGTTGGGCTAGGGTCAGTTGGGAGACCCGGCGGTATATAATTTGGGTTTAATGGTGGCGACAACCCAGCTGCTGTGTCAGTTGCAGCATCAAAAATGGTTGCGCTGTGAATAATGACATAGTTATCTTCAGTTTGCTCCACGCCATTGGTGTAATCTTCGCTAGAATAATTTCGCAAAGGCGTCAGAGTCGTACTGGTCCCCCCTCGAATGGCAAACCCAGGTACCTTTGCCAGTGCATCAACCACCTCTCTGGTATCAGCAGTTATTTCACCAAACACACTACGAACACCCAAATCAAAATCAGCGCTATTGTCCCCGGTATTGAACGAGAATTTACTGGTAGATGTATTGGTATTAGTGTCTGAAATAACTGTTGAAACAGTATAATGCACATGAGAAAGTTTATTTTCTCTTGCAACCCCCTCAGCAACCTCTACTGCTGGCTTATTATCGCCCGGTTCATATTTCCAACCGCCCATTTCTAAGGAAATATCTGTCAGTGCATCATCATCTTGCTGAGTTCTATGAATAAAAGTAGTGTCGTATGTGCCGTTAGTAACATAGTGAAGGAAGTTTGCTACCGGAATAGGCGTAGTTTCATCATAAAGATTAATACGAACTTTACCCAACGACGTATCCAACTCAACAATGGTCGCATCGGCGCTGTTAGAAAATGCTAAAAGACCGGCGCATACTGCTCCGGCAATAAATGTGGTATTAAATTTCATTTTGTTACTTCACTTGTTGTTGACCGTTAACGGTCGAAAATATTGTCGGTTGCCGAGTCAATTCATCAGGCAACGCTCGATTTATCTCTTGAACTTAAGAATTAGGCTTTACTTTACGACGCATCAAACCCGCGCCTGCTAGCATAAGTAAGCTGAACAAACCCATGTTGCCGCTGCTGCTGTCGATTGGTGTATCAGTCGTTGGTGGTGTCACAGGTGGTGTTGCTGGGCCTGCGTTTACAACCGGGTTTAAATCAGCAGCGGTGTCAGTCGCGGCATCGCTGACTGTGGCGCTGTGAATGATGATAAAGTTATCTTCAACTGGCAAAACACTGGTGTCGTTGTAATTTTGCAATGGCAATTCACCCAGCGCCGAGTTGCTGTATGCTTGGGTAAATGCATAAACCTGCAAACCAGCAATCGCATCTACAACCGCCATACTCTCGTCAGTAAGTTGACCAAATACAGCGTAACCTTCTTCGGTTTGATCCAAAGCACCACTGTTATCAATTAAGTTAAAGAAAAATCCACTGGTTGCGCCATTCGGTGCACCCGGCGGTTTCGCCATAGAGATAGTACCACGAACGTTTGACAACACCGGTTCGTTGACAACCGCAGCCAAAGTTTCTACAGAATCGAATGCTGTGCCGGTGTTAAAAACAAATCCGCCACCTTGCACAATAAAACCCGGTACCGAGCGGTGAATAAAAGTATGGTCATATGCCCCGGTGTTCACATAAGCCAAAAAGTTAGCGACCGTTTGCGGTGTGGTTTCGTCAAAAAGATTGATGTCAATGTTGCCCACAGAGGTTTCCAGTGTGACAATCGTCGCCTCGGCTTGACTGGTGAAAAGACCTGCGCACAAAGCACCGGCTAATAAAGTGGTGTTAAATTTCATAACGATTGTTTCACTGTTGTTGAATTAAACTAAATTAATGTTAAAAATTAATAGCGAAGCAGAATAAACCACCAGTTAACAAAGATCCAGCGATCACGTCGACTTAAAGTCGATAAAACGGTGCAAATTACAAATTGATACATGCAACCCCCGCACCTAGGCAAACAAATCAAAGCGCACGAATAGCTTGCATCAACGCCAAATATCATTAGTCTTGCGTGTTGAACCCACTACCATTAAGGACTTTGTGCTTGCCCTTGACCACCAACATGCTTTATCAAATTGACGACTTAACCCTCAACACAAAATTGGGCACGGTACGTCAAAACGACGAAGAACTCGCCATTCCCCAGCTCAGCTATACCTTATTGTGTGTATTGGTTCAAAGAGCACCAGCGATAGTCTCTCAAGATGATTTGATGAGTTTGGTATGGGGCGAACAGGTGGTTAGCGACGAAACCCTTAAACAGCGTATTAAGCTGCTTCGACAGGTGCTTAACGACACCCCGCAAACGCCCAAATATATAGAATCAGTCCGAGGCCGGGGTTACCGCTGTGTTGCCA
>CALKGI010000041.1 GCA_938085045.1 uncultured Alteromonadaceae bacterium | reverse complement strand
CGCCACAGGCAGTTAAAGTTAAAGAGAATGCTAGTAATAAGGATGCTGATTTCTTCATTTTTATATCGCTTTTAAGAAGCTGATTAATTGCTTGCGCTCTAATCGGCTTAAGTTTACAAATTGGGTTTTGGCGTTTTGTGCTTCGCCGCCATGCCATAAAATGGCTTCGTTGAGGTTGCGTGCGCGGCCATCGTGTAAATAACGTTGCTCACCTAATATTCGTTGTTGCAGGCCTATGCCCCAAAGTGGTGGGGTGCGCCATTCGTTGCCATTAGCCGAAAACTCATGCACGCCATCGGCCAGCCCTTCGCCCATATCGTGCAGTGCCAAATCGGTGTAGGGCCAAATGGTGTTGTTGGCCAGTTCAGCTATCCCATACGCTGGGTCTGTTTGGTAGCTAGGTGTATGGCAAGCTTGGCAATTGCTTTGATAAAACAATTCGCGGCCTTTGCTGACGGCATCATTTGTGAGGTTTCTGGCGGGGGGCACGCCCAAAAAGGCATTAAAGTTGACCACCAGTTTTAACAGTTTGTCGGGTATTTCTGCTGGCCCTTGCTTGCCCAATTTGGCGCAATCGATTTGTTCGCTGGTGCAAGACTCATTACCAAACAGCGAGTTTGTAATGCCAATATCATCGCGAAAAGCAGCGGCAACTTGTTGTTTTAAATTGGGTTGTTTGGCTTTTAAACCAAATCGGCCAATCTCTGTTTTGCCGTTTTGAACATTCAGTACCCGGTTGTATTTGGCCGTAATGCCATCTTTGTTGGTGTCATTAAGGTCTTCTTGTGCCAACAAATCTTCAACGCTGATTGCATCGAGCAAACCCATGCCATACACATTGGGGGCATAACGGGGCGACAATGCAATGTTGTCGGCCAAAGGCCCTTGCGATAAACGGGTTAGTTTGTAGTCAGGTTGCTGTAGCTGATATTTTTCGCCATCGCTAAAATGGCCATCAATCATTGAATAACGCAGGTCGAGCCAAGCTTCACCTTTAAGATGATCGCTACTGATGGTACGCGGCTGAATTTGTCCGCCGTAATTTGGATCTGTTGTACTGTGGTCAGGCTTCGTACTGCCCAATCGTAAGACCAAGGCCGATGGTTGGCTGATACCCGGCTTACTCATGCGAGCGCGTCCGCCACCATGATGACAACTGATGCATGAACGGGTGTTAAACAGTGGTCCCAATCCATCGCGGTCGGCGGTAGAGCTTGGTGATATTACCCAAGGGTCGCGAAAAAGCGAAAAGCCGGTCCAAAAATCCAGTTGTTGGGAAGAGCTAAAATTGCCACCTGTATAAACGTAACTGCGGGTTTGTAGGCGTTTTACCGTGGCTTCGCCGCCGGGTTGCCATTCTGATTGAGCCAGCGCCGGGGCGCTGGTTTGGTCATTTTTACATGCGCTCAGGCAAAAAAAAGCGAACAAAATTGCAACAAAACGCATTACAACGACCCAACAAAGCTCAGCAATTGTTGCCGTTGCTCACCGGTTAAGTGCTGAAAGGCATTATTGCTGGTTTGCGCTTCGCCGCCGTGCCACAAAATGGCTTCTTCGAGGGTTTGAGCTCGGCCATCGTGTAAAAAGCTGGCTTGCGGATTAACCGTTTGCACCAAACCTACACCCCAAAGGGCTGGAGTTTTCCATTCTGTACCAGTTGCTACGCCTTCGCTTAAACCATCGGCTAAACCTTCGCATTTTTGCACGTAAAGACACTGTGCACCTTCGCTGCAACTGTCGCCGATTGCGGTTTCTCGGGTGATCTCACAACTGCCGCCCATATCATGTAACAACAAGTCGGTGTACGGAAAAATCAACTGGTTAGACAATGTAGCAATAGGCTCAGCGTTTGGCTCAAGGCCGGTCAGGGTAATTTCACCTAACACACTGCCGTTAGCAACGGCGGTTTTGTGCCTTGGTACATGGCAATTGACACAACCCACATCAAAAAACAGTTTTCGGCCTTTTATTATGATGTCATCCCAGCTGTCATTAGCCTCGTCGTATCCGCGCCTTGCCGGTACTGCTAATACTCGATTATAAAATTCGACTAATGCCAGCTCCCGGTCGCTAAAGTCTACTTCGTCGCCCGATTGCGTTTCTTGGTCGGCGACTAACTGACATGCTGCTTGTTGGTCAGTACAGGCTTCTTGCGGGAATAACTTGTTGGTTAAACCTATGTCACCTCGATAAGCGGCAGAGATTTGCTGCAAAACACTGGGGTTTTGCGCTTTGTAGCTGAATCGTCCGGTTTTTTGTTCGCCTGTTAATACATCGGTGGTTAAAGATACGCGCCCTGAAATACCATCGTTGTTGCTATCATTTTCGTCGGCGAGTTGTTCGATGTTGCTGCTCGGAATGGCTTCGAGCAAGCCAGAGCCAAATATCGCTGGTGCCACGCGGGGCGACAAACGCACCGTAGGGCCAAATGGACCAAAGCTTAAATCTTTGATTTTATAGACCGGGTTTCGCAGCTGATACGTTTGGCCATCGGGGTAGGTGCCGTTAATGGTTTGGTACTCAACAAAAGCATAAGCCTCGCCAAAAAGCTCGTTGCCATTGGTTGAGCCGTTGTAGCTTGGCAGGCCAGATGATGCGTCTGACGTGGTGAAACTCTGCACCGCAAAGGTTTGCAATTGGCCGCCATAAACTGGGTCTGGTCCACCTTCGGCTTTGCCAATTTTCATAAACATGCTGGTCATGGGGGTGTCGACCGATGCTGGCACTTTGCCTTTGCCATCATTTAAGTGGCAGCCCTGACAATTGCCAGTGCTGAGCAGCGGACCAATATCTCTGTGTGGCGTACGGAATAAATGATCGCCTGAGGTGAAAAAACCGTCGAGTTGAAAATCGTCACTAATAGCGACTGGTCTGCGGCTAAATGCATCTTCGTTGGCGACTTTTACAGTGGCTTCGCCGCCAGAGTAATATTCGTTGGCATCGAGAACGTCAGCGGTTAAAGGTGTTAGGCCACTGTGATCTAAAACTGGGGTTGGAACTGGATCAACTGGTGTCGGGTTAGGAGTCGGCTGGGTCGTTGATTGACCGCCACCACCGCCACAGCCTGTGAGTACAAATAAGGTAGCGACGACCGAGGCCGCCGCCGGAGAGAGAAGTTTCATTGATTTTTAGGTATCGTGTTTAGAATAAAAAAGGGGCCGAGGTAGCCCCGCAAAAATTTAGAATTCGCCAGTATCCTGACGAAGATCATTAGTTGTTACACCCAGCGCGCCAATGGCTTGTTCAATCACATCGGTTTGGCTGACCAGTGAATTAATCACTGCCAGTATGTTGGGCTGTTGTATGCTTTGCTGAATCAACACGTCAAATGGCGTGCCTGTTTTAGCGTGAGTGTCTATAACACTGGCGTTAAGCTGAGTTTGTTCAAGTGCACCGCGCAGTTCGTTGGCCAATTCATGAAAACCTTCTACAACCAGCAAGTCATGTATTGAAGCACCCTGAATCACTTCGCCGTTAATGCGAATGTAGTTGGCGTTATAACTGTTTTGAACACCTTTAGCGTTTAAGTATATGTCGCGGTGGGTGTTGTCTGAGAAACACGAATGCTCGTCTTCTTGAGAATCGGTTGTTAGTGCGATATTGATGCGTTCGCCCGCCAGCTCTCCGAAACTTAAACGACCCATACCTTCAAGTATTTTGGCCAAAGACACATTGCCGCCAGCAACAAAAGCGTTGTAATGAACACCAACGTTTGGCTCCCAGCTGCTTGTTATGGCAGTTAAATCGTCAATCAAAACATCGGCTGCTGCCAACAGGTAATCGCCGCGACGCATACAAATTTGGTCAGCCATAACGAGTGTGCCAGATGTACAAGCCGACTCGTGGCCGTTAGTGGCAGAATAATAGTCGCTGAACGGTCGTTGACCACCAGTGTTGTCGCGCTCACCCGAGCCTGTTTTATCGGCATTGAGGTCTTGGCCCCACAATAAAAATTCTATGGCGTGGTAACCGGTGGTGACGTTGCGTTCGTCTTCACCAAATTCGAACATGTCTAGCAAAGTGGTTTTGTTGATTTGTGGGTAATCTGCACTGTTGGAGATGATGTTATTGCTCAGCGCATTGGCTGGGCTTTCGGGGTTGCTGTCGCCATCAATAACCACGGCTACGTAATCGATGATAGCTTCGCCAAGTGGCCAAGCGTTGATACGGCCCTCTGGACCATCGCCCTCGACACCAATTGAACCGTCTGGTTTTAGTGCATCAATAGGACCTGAACGAAAACGGTAAACCTCACTTTGGCCATAGGGTTCGCGGGCCGCTAACCAAGCTTGTTTGGCCTGTGCAAAGCTGGTGGCGTTAGGTGCATCAACGAATTGCTGTAAAGACTCACGCATTTCAACAGCGCGAATTAAAGAGTCGGAATACACAGCGTAAGCAATATTGGCGTTGGTATTAACAACGTCAGCACGGGTGACAAATGTGCTGACGCCGTCAGTACCAACTGCACCGTCTTGGCCATTGATGCCGTTCACCCCATCAGTGCCGTCATCGCCACAAGCGGTTAGGTTTAAAACCAGAAACATTGCCGTTGCCAGTTTGGTTGTTTTTGTTAGTACCATGAAATTTTCCTATTAAGCCGATTTTAATTGCCGTTTTAAATGGGTGTTGCAATAAGTAACGCAAATGATAATGATTCGCATTATAGTTAGTGTTTGGATGATTGCAAGTCCTTTTTTGTATCGACTAGTACGGGGCAGGGCTTCCCATAAATAAAGTTTTTAATATATAAAAGTTACGTTATAATGCCCAGACTATGGCAAAATCAATCAGTTCAGACAAAATTTTATATATCCTCAAAACCCGTGGACCGCAAACTGCGCAGTCTTTGGCGGGCATGATGGATATGACTTCTATGGGCGCGCGGCAACATTTGCAGGCGTTAGAATCACAGGGTTTGGCGTCTACTTACGACCAAATCGAAAAGCGTGGTCGTCCTAGCCGTTATTGGCAACTCACCCCCCAAGCTAACTCGCGTTTTCCCGATCGTCATAACGATTTAACCATTCACATGATTGATGCGGTGAAAAAAGTTTTTGGCGATGAAGGCCTCGATAAGTTGATTGCTGAGCGAGAAAACAAGTCGCGTGAGGTATATCGCGAAGCATTAACGGGCAACGAGTCGTTAATCGATAAAGCACAAGCACTGGCCGCTATTCGAACCGATGAAGGTTATATGGCCACGGTTGAAGAAGATGAAGAGGGTATTTGGTTATTTGAGAACCATTGCCCTATTTGTGAAGCCGCAACTGCATGTCAAAATTTTTGCCGTTCTGAGTTAGAGATTTTCTCTGATGCATTGGGCGAGGGTGTTGATGTACAGCGCAAAGAGCATATTGTTAGCGGTGCTCGCCGGTGTAGTTATTTACTCAGTGAAAAAGCTAAAGCGTCTTAATTTTTGCCGCTAAATCGTCAGCTGTTTCTGCTTTTTTCTCATCAGTATTGATTTGCGTACTGATGTCTTCTTTTTGACTGCCTCGACCAAGAATATAACCCGATATACCGCCAATCAATGCCGATATCTCCTTTCCTTCGAGAATACCCGTTATACCAAACAGGATAATAGCGATGACAATCGAAAACAGGGTTAAGAATTGAATGCCTGCATCGCCAGAGAAGATGGTTTTTCGTACATGCGGGTCTTTGGAAGCAACGATAAAAAAGCCGATAATGACTAAGCCCACCAATCCGCCAAACAGGATGCTCATGGTGGTTTTATAGTCCATTTCAACATATTTGGTATCGTTCAATTCAGATACCCGGCTGCCAAGTTGGGCGAGGGTGTCAGTGTATTTGAGGATCTTTTGCACCTTCAACTCAAGAGAGTCGCGAATTTTTTCGCTGATATCTGGATTGTCCTTGGAGATGTGCTCACCGACGATGAGTTTATCATCTCTGAGTTTGGTAATTTTGCTGGTTAAGTCGTTCAGCAATAGTTTGAGTTCTTCGGGATTATCGTTATGTACTCTGAGTTTGGCTATCTGATCTTCAATGTTAACGACTCGTTCTAAATCGGTAAAATTGCCGCTGATCTCATACATTAACTCATACATTTTAGAGATCAGTTGCAGCCGGCATTCCTCTAATGTTTTATAGTCTTTGGAGAATTGGTTTGGATTGCGCTGCGTCAGCACCGACATCAACGCATTAGATTGAGTGTAACAAATGCTGGGTAAAACCACTTCTTTGCTTAATTTATTGACCGCTTCTATTTTTTGGGGCGCCGAGGTTTCATCGAGAGTTGGCTGCTCGAGCTCAACTGCAAACCCTGTTGCGGGTAATTGCAACAGGCATAAAAGCGTAAAACAGACAATATATTTAGGATAGTGTTTCATGGTGAGCGATTGTAGAGGCTTGATGCATCAACAGACTATGGTGATCATACGCCCTGCTCAAAATAGTTGATTAGCACAAAAAAGCAGCCCTGAGGCTGCTTTTTGGGTTTATATAAAAGTCTTCCGTCTTTGTGGAAGAATTTTATGGCTACTGCGTCTTAAACCCTACATCTTTGATATTAACTTGCTTGACCTGACCGTACTTGCTGACCTTGTCTTTAATATCTTCAGCTTTGCCCACCAACACATATTGCAGGTTTTCTTTAGGGAAATACTGGTTGATGATCTTTTTGGCTTTAGCGGTGGTTAATGAGTTAACTTGCTGCTCAAATCCGTTGATAAAATTCTCGTCAAAACCGTAACCAAACATCGACACCAACAGGTTGGCCAGTTGGGTTGAGGTTTCGTATTTTGGTGGGAATTGCCCTTTAACGTACGCTTTGGCCGAGGC
Organism: uncultured Alteromonadaceae bacterium; assembly: GCA_938085045.1. Taxonomy (GTDB): domain Bacteria; phylum Pseudomonadota; class Gammaproteobacteria; order Enterobacterales; family Alteromonadaceae; genus JABSOG01. The sequence goes on along the minus strand of CALKGI010000041.1, from coordinate 92,001 downwards.
TAAGGTTTTTTCGTCTACGCCTTTTTCCCACAAACGCTGGTATGTTTTCAATGCCAAGTCAATCGCTTCAACCGTGGTGCTGGTTTTGGTGAAAGTTGAAATTGAGAAAGTGCCAGACTCGCCAAAAGTGTTAAAGCTGCTGCGAGCACCGTAAGTTAAACCGGCGTTTACACGTAGTTCGTCGTTTAACCATGAGGTGAATCGACCACCTAATATGGTGTTGATAACGCTAATGGCAACATAATCTGGGTTAGAGCGCTTAACGCCTTTGCCACCAATTAAAAAGCGGGTTTCCATGGCGTCTGACTTGTCGACCAATAACACGTTGGATTTTTTGAAGTTTTTGGCCAGTGCAGGTTCATTGAATTGGGCTTTTTCGCCGTTTTCCCAGCCACTGAACAAGGCTTTTAAGCGAATCAGCATTGATTTACTGTCAAAGTCACCTGTGACAACAACCGCTGAGTTTTGCGGCTGGTACCATGTTTTGTGAAACGCTTTTAAGTCGTTCAACAAAATTGATTGAACGCTTTTGGTATCGCCGCCAGTTGCTGAGCCATATCCGTGATCGCCAAATATCATTTTGTTGAAGTAGGTGTTAATCACCGAACGTGGGCTTTCTTTTTGCTGTTCTAAACGCAATAAATAACGCGTTTTGTATTTGTCGAACTCAACTTTGTCAAAGCGTGGTGATATAACGATGTCGCGAATGATACCCAGCACTTTGGCTTGATCTTTACTGGCAAACGACGATGAAATCGTCGACAGCTCAACACCACCACGGCTAGACAGGTTAGCACCAATAAAGTCGAGCGCTTCTTCAATTTCGGTTTTGGTATGCTGCTCGGTGGCCAGTTCCATGTTGGCAATGGTCATGCGATTCAAACCGGGTTTGGCACCATCTTGTACTGCGCCGGCTTTTACCACTAAGTTAACGTCAATCAACGGCACTTCGTGCTGTTCCATCAAGTAGATGGTTAATCCGTTATCTAATTTTAGCTTTTGATACTCGGGTAGGGTGTAACCTGCATGAGCGGCCAGCGATAAAGTTAAAGCTGAAAACGCCACTGTGCCTGTGATGAACGTAGTGGTGAATTTTTTAATAATCGTTTTCATTAGAGTCCTCCTTTGAAGACAATATGCCGACGGTGCGGTTTGATTTTTTTAAGTAGGTTTTGGCCACGCGCTGTATGTCATCTAAGGTGACTTTGGCGTAAGCATCGGTTGCATTAAACAATTCATGGTAATCACCAAAGAATGTTTCGTACGTGCCTATGGTATTGGCTTTGCCGTTGATGGTGGCCATGTTGCGGTAAAAACCCACTGTTTTGCGGTTTTTGACTTTTTGCAGTTCTTTTTCGGTAACACCTTCTTTGATCACTTTGTTAATTTCAGTGATAAAGGCTTTTTCCATTTTTTGTGCCGAAACGTCTTTGGCTGCAACACCGAAAATGTAAAACAAATTCGGATCAAACGCTTCTGGCATGTAGGTAAATATATCGGAGGCAATCTGCGCGTCAACCAAGCCTTTATACAGTCGTGAACTATTGCCGCTAGACAAGATATCGTTAAGGATATCCAGTGCGTAATAGTCTTCGTGGCGGGTGGCTGGAATGTGATAAGCCATCAACATGTTGGGGGTCGAGACTGATTTCTTTTGCACGTAAACCCGGCGTTCGCCTTTTTGCTCTGGCTCAACAGTATGCACTTTGGCAGGTGCTGGTTGGGCAGGAATGGGTTCAAAGTACTGTTGTGATAGCTGTTTTACTTGAGCGAATTTTACGTCACCGGCAATAACTACTACGGCATTGTTTGGTGCGTAGTAAGTTTTGTAAAAGTCTTCTAAGTCTTTTTGTGCCCAGTTTTGAATGTCAGACTCGTGACCGATAACCGACCAGCTGTAAGGGTGGGCTCTAAATGCTGCACTTTTCACTTCTTCTTGAATGGCGCGAAAGTTGCTGTTTTCAAGGCCGGTGCTGCGCTCTGAGGTGACTACGCCACGCTCAGATTCAACCATTTTTTCGTCTATGGCCAAATCGCGGATTCGGTCGGCTTCAAGGTCAAACATTATCTCTATGGTGTCAGCTGGGAACCAATCTGTGTATACGGTGAGGTTTTCGGTGGTGTAGGCGTTATTTGCACCGCCATTGGCTTCCATGGTGCGGTCGAACATTTTTGGGCCGTATTTTTTGGCGCCGTTGAACATCATGTGTTCGAAGAAGTGAGATAATCCGGTGATGCCAGGGCGCTCATTGCGCGATCCGACTTTCCAGAAGATATACATGTTGGCGTTAGGAATGGAATTGTCTTCCAGTACCAAGACTTTCATGCCGTTTTTTAAGGTAAAGCTTTGGATGTCTTTGGCGGTAGTTGCTTGCACGTTGGCAGCAATCAATCCACAGCCTAAGGCGAGTGCCTTCAATAGTGGCTTCATGGTGGCCCTTATTTTGCTGAATACGATTATCGTGGCTGGCATTTTACAGCGAACCCACACAATTAATAGCCAAAAACTGTAAGAACTTATAAATTACCTATATTACTGTCAGGGTTGCTGGAATATCGATAAAACCAAACGGATGAAGGGGCGCTAAGGCCCCTTTTGTGCGTAGTAAACTGCCGAATTAGGCTTAAAATGGTGATTAAAGGCCGACAATCTCACCACCAAGAGCGTGACATTGTTCCCTAGTGGTTTCGAGGTAGGTATAAGCAATAATGGCTCTGCAAGATTCATCTTCGACACTGCAATAGGTAATATTATCTCCTGTATCGATTACTCTGCAAGTAATGAGTTTTGGCTCAGCTTCGCTGCCACCAATCGTTTGGTTTGATATATTAGTACTGTCAGCTTTGACTCCGTCAGCAAAACTGTTAAAGGGTGTTACTGCACTGCTCAGTAATAATACAAAGGTAAGGGCTGCTGGTTTGATAAAGGTCTTTTGCATTTTTGTAATTCCTGAATAAAATGAATAAAATCCTGAAGTTTTTACTTGTTGCTTCCAATGCTTGTTGAGATGAATTGTAAAAGCAGATAAGGCAAAATAGGTATCAAAATCCGTGCATTTTTTTGTCATTTACGAACGTTGTGTTATAAAAAACACCTCAATGTTGCATTATGAATGCTTCAATAATGCAAATAAACTTATAATAATATTAATAATATCAACTGGTTAGTTTAACCTAGGACGCTTATGTTGAGTACGGGAAATCAATTTACGAGTTTTTGTCATTTTTGTGACTTTTTTACTTCAACATTACTACAAAAATGCTTGGTTACTGGATTGCTCTGGTTTGCTTTGGCGCAAAATACCTTCGTTGGTGACGCTTTTGGGGCTGATTTAGTTAACCCAGGACCTGTGGTTGAGCAGATACAAAGGGTCAGTGGCCAAAGTATTGGTGGGGTCAATCATTTGTTACAAGACAGCTCGGGTTTTATCTGGCTGGCCACCGATGATGGTTTGTTGCGATTTGATGGATATTCGGTAAAACGTTTTGCCCATGACAGGCTTAACCCTAACAGTTTGCCACATAATACTGTTAAGGGCATGGTTGAAGACGATAGCGGTTTTATATGGTTGATCACTAATGGCGGTGGTTTGAGCCGCTTAACTTTAAAAACCAACCGATTCGATAATTTTTTCTATAACAAAGATGACTCAAAAACCCTCGACAGCAATTGGTTGAGCTCAATTGCTTTGGCCCAAGATAATCAATTGTGGATTGGTTCTAGCCGAGGCATCAATTTGTTTGACCGTAATACGCTGACCAATCAACGGTTGGACCTTAAATTACAGCCGACCAGCAAAATTGGCCGCAATACCATTCAAACGCTGTATCAAGATAACGCAAGGCGACTGTGGTTTTCGGTTAAGGCTAAGGGTTTGTTTATGGTTGAGTTGGATAGTAATAAAAACCATCGCTTTGAACACGATAGCCTTGATGTTAATTCGTTAGATTCGAATCTGGTCACCGCCATTACGCAGGCAGGCGATGGTGACGTTTGGATAGGCACTTTGCGGGGCGTTAATCGCTTTGATTCGACAGCGCAAAATTTTCAGCGCTTTGTTATTCCAGCCAAAAGTAATAATCCGACCAAACAGGTCACCGTCACCAGCTTGTTGTACGACAGTGCCGGACGCTTGTGGATTGGTAGTTTATATAATGGTGTGAGTGTGCTGTTATCTGGGGCGAAAAAGGTGATTGGCATCAACCAAGGATCGAATACGTTTGATTCACTCAGTGCAGTAAACATTAAACACATGCTGCAAGATAACTCGGGCACCCTTTGGTTTGCCACGGGGCAAAGTGGTTTGGTGAAACTTAAAAGTCAGGCGATGTTGTTTGAGCATCATTTAGGCGTGATTAATGCGGGTGTCAGAATTCGCTCTATTTATGCCGACACTCAAGGCAAAATTTGGTTGGGGGCTCTGAGTCATCTTTATGTTTATGATACTGGCTTGCAACAATTTAGGCCGGTGGTAAAAGATGTCGGTATTGTTAGTGCTATCACCGAAGACAACAACCATCAAATCGTGATGAACGTGAGTGATAAGGGCATTTTAAAATATAACCCGCGAAGTGGCATGGTGATGCCCTACGCCGACAACGCCCAGGTGATGCCATCGAACAACTTACACAGTTTGACGTTAGATAAAACCGGGACTTTGTGGGCTGGATTGCATCGTTCTGATGACAATATTGCGGGTTTGTTCAGTTATGACAAAACCCAAGGCAAATATGTACAACACCTTAATCAATTTACCGTAGAAACCATTTTACCGCTTGAAAACCACGTGCTGGTCGGCACCCGTCGTAATGGTTTACGGGTGATGGACCGTGCCACTGGCAAGTGGTCAGTACTGAGTGATGACCATTATGATCTCAACCGTATTTGGCAGGTTTTTCAAGACTCTACAGGGCGAATTTGGGTGGCTAGCAATGTGTCGGGGTTGGTTTTATTGGATTTACCAACTCAAAAAATGACTTTTTTTACTGCCGAACAGGGGTTGCCAGTTAATACTGTTAGAACCGTCATTGAAGATAAACAAGGCATGTTATGGCTCGGTACCACCAAAGGGATTGTAAGATTCGACCCTGAGTCATTTGATGTGGCTGTTTTTACAGCGCAAGATGGTTTGCGAGTTGATTCGGTTTATCCGCGCATGAGTACTGTTACGCCCTCAGGCGACATTATTATGGCCAACGCCAGTGCCATGAGCCGCTTCCCGCCAACTTTGCTGGCTGCTAGTAAATTACAAAAGGCGAAGAGACTGCCGTTATTGTTGTCACAATTTAAGTTGTTTAATCAGCCAGTGCCAGTTGGTGCGCCTGATTCTGTGTTGTCGACAACCATCAATCATACCGACAGTTTGGTTTTGTCTTATTTGGATTACTGGTTTTCGATTGCTTTTGCCAGTTCAGATCACAATCACGGTGAACGTATTCGTTATGCTTGGAAAATGGAGGGGCTGACAAATCAGTGGATAGAAACCGACAACAACAACCGTGTGGCTTCTTTTATTTCGGCCCCGGCAGGTGACTACACTTTTAAGGTTAAAGCCAGCAACGTTGATGGCCAATTTGGTGATGACTACCGAGCGGTGTCTATCACTATTACCCCGCCGCTGTGGCAAACTTGGCAGGCCAAACTGATTTATACGCTGTTGGCACTCGCCTTTATTTATATGCTGTATTACTACCGAACTCGTTCATTGGTTAAACGCTCTAAGGTGCTCGAACACAGTGTAAAGACGCGCACCGCCACGATTAATCAATTGATGACCCGTAAAGAGCAGATGTTTGCCAATATCTCTCATGAGTTTAAAACGCCACTGACATTAATATTGACGCCATTGGAGTCGGTGTTAAGCACTGAATTACAAACTGGGGCACGCAATAAAATCAACATGGCCATTCGTAATGGTCAAAGGTTGTTGCGCATGGTAGAGCAGTTGTTAGAGCTGTCTCGACTTGATACCTTCACCGAGCAAAAAAGCCACTTCTATTCATTGCAACAAACCTTGTCGGTGTTGTTAACTTCGTTTGAACCGCTGCTGCAAGACAAAAAATTGACTATAGACAGTCCGCCTTTTGATGATGTGGTGGTGCCCTCAACCGCCGATGCGCTTGAAATGATATTAATTAATCTTATCTCTAATGCCATTAAATACACCCCAACCAACGGCAAATTGAGCATTGTTGTAGAACCAGATTTAAAGAAAAGCACCGTTTGTATTACCGTGATTGATACCGGCATTGGTATTAGCGAAGCCGATCAGCAATTGGTTTTTAATCGCTTCACTAGGGCTGATATTGTTCACGATGAAAATATTCCCGGTGCTGGCATTGGTTTGGCGCTGGTGAAAGAGCTGGTCGAAAGTCTCGATGGTCAAATTACGCTGCAAAGTCAGTTGAATGAGGGCAGCCGATTTATTGTTACTCTACCGATAAGTATCGCAGGTGACGTGGCATTTGAGTCAGGCAATGGCTTGACCAGTACATCGTTACACGAAATCGAAAGCCTTGGAACGGTTGTAGGCAATGGCATGACTGGTGTTGAACATGTCGTGCAAAGCAGCATCAACAGTCAAGACGGCGCCAATAAACCCACTATTTTATTGATTGATGACAATGCCGACATGTTGGTTTTACTTGCCGATACGTTGTCTGAGGGTTTTGTTTGCTTGAGTGCCAACAACGGTGAAGACGGGTTAAAACTGGCGATAGCGCAAATTCCTGATTTGATCATTTGTGATGTGATGATGCCGGGGATCAGTGGTTATGAGGTGGCAAAACGATTGAAGATAGAACAATTGACGGTGCATATTCCGATTGTGTTGTTAACCGCCAAAGGTGATATCGATTCTCGCATGGAAGGTTGGAAGCAAGAAGTTGATGATTATTTGGCAAAACCCTTTAACCCGGCTGAGTTAAGAATGCGCGTTGAAAGTTTGTTGTCGATTCGTAAATTGCTGAAAAAACGCTTTAACCGAGTGGTTGAAGCGCAATCGTTGGCGAATAAGCCTGGCGTAGACGCACAGCCCCAGACATCGGCCAGTGTGGTTAGCGACAAAGACCGACAATTTATCGAACAATTTAATGCGGTGCTCGATAAAAACTACGCCAATCCAGATTTCAGTCGCGAGCAAGCGGCCACTCAAATGTTCGTGGGCGACCACCAGTTATATCGCAAGCTCAGTGCGTTGCTCGAAGACACCTTTACCGACATATTGAGGGAGCATCGACTCAATGTTTCTATTGAATTGTTTAAAACCGGGCTACAAATAGGTCAGATTGCCGAGCAGGTGGGTTTTACTTCAACCCCTTATTTCAGTAAATGTTTCAAAGCGCGTTACGGCAATACGCCCAAACAGTATCAAAAAGAGCTGTTGCGGTAGAATTGTTGGCCGTAGGCGCCACAGCAGCGAAGCACCAGAGCGCGATTAGTGCGATGGATCGCATCGTATTGATGTAGTTTTACCAAAATCGCGAGCTGGCGCTCGCGCTTACCTTACTGGTTTTTAAACGCTGAGAACCAATACTGTAACTATGGCTACAAAATAATGTCAATCTCAATAAATTAAAATAGTAAGCTATTGATATTTATTATTTTTATTTTACCTTTTTATGTTTTTAGCCTCGTTTGACTCCCTCTAAGGTTTCCTTAAACTGGCCATAGACACTTAAAAGGTATTATCATGAATTTATTTACTAAGAAAACAATTACAAAATTGGTTGCAGTCACGGCAATGGCAGTTTCAGCACGGGCGGTCCGGGCGCTGAAGATCTAATTCACTGTGACTACTTTCGTGATATTTTTTGCTAAACCCAGCTTTCATTTGGCTTAGGGGTTATTCAATACCGTGTTAGATGATAAGTACTAATGTGCATTTATCAGTCGCTCAATGAGTGGTTTTATTGGTTGAAGTGTGATGTGTTCAAACTGCTTGAGCGTTTGGGTCATGTCTATCTCATCTCCAAGGGCTAGGGCTATTGATAATGCGGTAAAGGTTTTCGCTAGCCCATCAGTTGCTGCTTTGTAGCCCTCTTGTAGCATGGCCAACGAGGTATAAGTGATTTGATATTTGGCATCTTCGGCGTTTTGATAAACCTCTACCAGTTCGATTGGGGCAATGGCTTGAGGGCCACCGAGTGTTAATGTGGCGTTATTTGCGCCTGTATGGCTTAGGGCGGCAACAGCGAATTGGGCGACATCTTCGATGGCAATGAAATTGATTTTGGCCTGAGCATCACCAAAAAGTTGGGCGGTTTTTTGGGTTGTGTCAAAGCTTACCCCGGGACATAACCAACATTCTGCAAAAAAGCTGGGGCGCAAAATAGTGTAGTTAAGACCACTGTTTTTAAGTTGCTGCTCTACTGCTTGCTTGGCACTGGTAAAAGCACAGTCGGCTTGACGCTGAATATTGGGCGACATAGAGGTGTAGATAAAATGACTGACCCCTTGTGCTTTGGCTGCATTTACCAGATTGATTTGGCCCGCTCGGTCTACCGTTTCAATTGTATCTTCAGGGTTTTGACCAGTAATGCTGGTGGCAGTTGTGATCACCGAATCGATGCCCTCACAGGCATGTAACAACGAATCAGGGTCTTTTAAATCTCCCTCAACCAGTTGTGCACCATAACTGCGCAGTTGATCAAGAATTGCCTGACGCTCTGGGTTTGGCTGAGATTGCCGGCGAACCAACACTTTTATCTGCGATTGTGGATGCTGTTGTGCGGTTAATTGGCAGATGATGCGACCCAGTCCAACAGGTCCTGTAGCGCCGACGATTAATATCTTCATGGTTGTTTGTTGAGTGTTCATTGAGTTGCTTGAGCCTGTGTTTGCGTTACGTAATGATATTCAGCCAAAACTGCCTGCTGCAATTGACTGACATCGCTAAAACCGTTGTGTTTGGCAAATGCCGCAACATCTTTGGGTGGCGTGCTATTGAGGTTGACTTGAAAGTACCATTGCCATAACTCGCTTTCGTTTATGCCCAACTCGGTCAGCGTGATTTCAGCTTGTGTTGTGGCCAAACAGCGCTGTTTGCCGGTTATGTGCTGGTGAATCTGACCAAGTTCGTTGTTCAAACGTAAAATATCGACAAGCTCTTCGTCTATGTCGTCAATAATGGTGTCGACCCACTGGAGCATAGATTGTTTGCGTATCAATTGATCAAATCTGGGCATATCCAGTTGTTGTGACTCAAACCATTGAGTTAGTTGATTAAAATCAATTTGGCCATTGTTGATGCATTGCTGTTGTTGCGCCAATTGAAGCAAGGCTGATTGGCGTTGTTCACCGGTGATGTCGCCTTGGCGAGCTTGGTTTTTTTGTAATGCAATCTGTCTTGCTTGGGCTTGTTGTTTTAAGGCATTCCAGCGGCCGCTGAGCTTAAGCTCAAGCGTTAAATCGGTCATTTTCAGTTGATTTTGTGCGGCGAATTGATTCATTTCGACCTGTTTTTTCAAGGTCAGCCAAGCATCGGTATGCATAAAAGCATAATCGACGGTTTTGGCTGCTAATGTCGATAATTGGATGTTATTGAGCTGTTGCAGCATGCTAACGGCATCGTCGCGTTTGACGTTAATGGCATGCTCATCGATGAAAGCTGCGAGTGCTTGATGTGTTTCGGGGGCTAGCATTTGAGTGGTTAATTGCTCATTTGCATCTGTTAACAATTGCTCGTAACTACGTTTGGGATACCAAGTGTCTTTGGCTAATGCAATTAATGTCGAGGTCTGTTCTTGGTTTATTATTTGTGCCTTGTGCGCGGCCAACAGGGTTGCCCGGATGTTGACCATGGCCTCAGAAATCGCATGATAATTGAGTTCGCCGGGTGCATGAACAATGGCAACCTCGTCGTCATCTTCGAGTGTGCCATCGTTGAATTGTTGATAAACATCACCAACACCCTGCATGCCGTAGTATGAGAGTTCGGCGGCTCTGAGAGCACCAATACTTGAGCTGCCATAAACATGAATGCCTTGACTCATGGCGTACAATATTTCTTTATGCCATACCGCTGGGACACTTTCGAAATAGCCGTCGATTATCGCAATGATTTTCGGTTGTTCAAGACAGGCCTGATATACATCGCCTTGTTTGGCTGGGGGCCTGAAATCGGCCATTAGGTAGTGGGCGGCATCTGTGGCAGATAAGGTCGGTCCGGTAAAAACAATAATACTCATGATTTAAAGGCTCTGTTTACAAAGTTTGTCGTAGAGTGCTTTGGCACGTGTGCCTGGTCGATAGCCTGGTACAAAATCAATGCCTTCTAACCCCGGCACCACCACTCTAACAACGGGGATATCGTAGGCCGGTTTACTCAAATCTACGACGATTATTTTGTCGAGGCCCCGTGCTGCCAGTTGTTCGGTTAATAGCGTCATGTCTTGTTCTAAGGTTTCATGTGTCCAGCTTTCAATGGCAGCATATTGCTGTAATGGCACCACTTTATTGAGTGATTCGACGGTTTTTTGGTGTCTGTCAGCATCTTTGCCGTCTTTGTATTCGTTGGCGCTAAGGTCGTCTCGCGAACCCGAGATGAGTGTTAACCTTGATTGGGCGGCTTCGGTTAAAGCACGTAACAGGGCGATGCCTTTGGCCGGGTGTGTACCCATGCCGCTGGCACCGTTGATGGGTCGCGATAGGTCTAATGTTTGGTTAACAATGGCGCAATAAAAAGAGGGGATGTTCAAGTCAGAGGTGATATTCCAAACCGTTACTGCTATACCTGCCTTGGAAAATTGGCTAAGTATATGGCAACAATTAGGGTCATCGACTGTGGTTAAATCGAGCATCTGTTTATCTTCCCAGCGTTGCTGGGGGGCATTTTCGAGCAGGTGTGTTCGTTGTATTCGCCACAATGCGGTGGCATCTCGTTCTATTAATTCGCATAAGCCGTGGCTGATGGCCTCAAGCAATACGTTGCCCGATGCCAATCCGTTGGTGCTCATCATAAAAGCGCCACTGCCGGTAGGTAAGGGCAGGGCGTAGTTGGCATGCACCACTTCAAAGGGCACAAAAGTGGGCTGCTTGGTGGCGTAGTCGTAACCTTCTATCCAAAGCGTTGGTAAATCTTGGTGATAGCGACTCAGTTTTAGTTTGGGAAGTTGTTCTACGTCTACCACATTGGCGGTGCTGCTTATTTCGCGATAGCTGGCCAATCGAAGTGGCAAGTCTATTTGTTCGGCATGCCAAGTTTCGACGGCTTCCATCAAGCCTGACGCTTTGGCTGCATCTAAATCTAATCCTTTGCCTTGGGCGACCGAAATAGCTTTTGAATTGGGGCGACACACAGTGACGACTTTAATGCCAATGTCATCGAGTCCGGTGACATTGGCAATGCGAGTGACACCCATCGCCTTCATATGCGGCATTACCTTGGCTAGGGTTTGCTGTGGTGAGCGGGTTCTGTGAGTGCCGTTGGTATACTTTTTAGTGGCGTGTTCTGTCATGGTGTCAATATCGCCTACAGCATAAAGCTTTTGAGATTAACGATATAGCACGTGGGTGCGATACCAAAGGTGGCTGAAAATTCTGCTGGTGCCATTTCTTTGAGGTTTTCGGCGGGTGTTGATTCTAAAAATGGCAATATTCCTGTGTCTAATGGATGTATTGCGCCTGCTTGTACACCTGCTTCTACATAGTATCTTTCGAGCATGGTTTTTGTATCGCCGTCATCTACGTCGGTGGCGTTGCGGCAACGGGCTAGTTCTTCGCAAGACAGGTAAGTTAGATGATAGTCTTGATGACCAAGTTCGGACCCTTTGGCAAACGGATCTATCCAAGAGGCTATATAGAGGTTGTCTTCAGGCGTTAGTTGTAATTCCCCTAGAAGCTGTTCAGGCAAATTGCCATCATAGGGTTTTATATCGCCTGTGTTTGCATCACCTCTATTGGCATTATTTTTGTTGGCCTCATTAAAACGCAGGCGAGCCAATCGTAGTAATCTTAAGTCAATTAAATAACCGGGCTTAAAATCACTACGGTTCGTACCCGGTGGGACATTGGCGGTGGCCAGATTCCAAGGCAAAACTTTGGTGATCACTGGGCCGTATAAATTTGCAGGTTGGTAACCGTTTTCGGTGGTAAAAAATATTTGAAGCTGTTCAACACCATCAACCTTTTTGTACCATTCTAACTCTGGTGCTTCGTTGTAGGTGTGATAAGGAATGTGCTTGAGCTCGCCATCGCTACACGCAATGTAGATATCTTGACTCAGTTCGTAGAATAAATTCTCGATAGGATTTGATTGGATTCCATCAGTTGACATATTAACCTCTGTGATTCATGTGGGGGGGTGATCATAAATAGTTCAAACAACGGGCTGCTTTAACTCCCTGCCCAATAAACTGCTCGGTTTCACTGCTAAAACCGTTGCCATTTAAGCTGGCCAACGCTTGTTGAAACGGGTGACTGACGCTATGGGGTAAACATTGTTGTTGCTCATCGAGGAGCGCTTTAACAATGTCAGTCAGTTGTAGGTTTCGCTGTGGTTTGTTGGTTTTTTGCTGTGTTAGGTCCAACTGTAGCAGTAAGGCCAGCCATTGCAACGGATAAGGGTAAATTCCTGCCATTTTACGCCAAATGGTCAAGCTGTCATCTATTAGTGGGCGAGCTTTTTGGGGGTTGTTGCGTTTTAGCTCTACCCACGCCAAATTGGCTTTGGCCCCAGCGACATAGTCATTCATGCCGGCCTGTTGTGAAACTTCTAGTGCTTGTTGGGCATAAAGAGCGGTTTGTTCGAGCAAGCCCTGTCGACGACAGCTAATGGCTAAGTAAACCAGGCAACGTGATTGTAAGGTGACTTCGTCAAGTACATTGGCTTGTGTTAATGCACTTTGGAATAATTCGGTGGCTTTGGCAATCTGTTGATTGAAATACAGGGCCATGGCATAGGCGAACTTAGTTTCAGCGATGGCGGCGATATCATCGGTTTGACTGAGTAAATCACAGGCTTGAGCGGCTAGTGATACGTCTTGTTCATCTAATACATAACGTTTTTGACGTAAGCTCAAGGTGACTTTGGCATACAGAAACTCAGCTCTTTGTTCAATAGCCCCTCTTTTTTCGAGCAGTGGCGTAACCTCGTCGACAATTTGTAACATGGCATCAACATCATTGAGCCAGTAATAGACGTTGAGGCGGGCACTGTTGACTTTTATCCAGCAATTGACTGATGCCAGCGGGGCGGCTGGGGCATGTATGTCACCCAGTTGAGTCAGTGCTTGTTGATATGATTGAAGTGAATGTTGGTGATGGTGATGGGCTTCGAACGAACGACCTATACGGTAATGAATGTCGGCTTTAATCAAAGCTTCATCGTCGAGTTCTAGTAGCGCATGTTCTAACGCCAACCGGCCTTGCTCGTGAAGCCCACTGGCAATTTGCCCTTCACCTATGCCTTGGTAAGCTTTAGCTAATGTTTGCTTTTGTTGGTTACCTATAAGGTTTGAGGCATCTATGTGTTGCAATTGTGCTACTGCGTTTTGATAGTAATTGATGTAGTCGCTGTGCGCGAAGGTGGTTGCGGCTTTGTCACCTGCCGTCATATACCATTGACTAGCTTTACTCGGTTGTTGCGCCTGTGCCCAGTGGTCGGCCACCAAATGTGGATTTTGCTGCGCCCGCTTGGCGAACCGAGTTAATAAAGTGTTGGCCAGATGATGATGGATTTGGCTGCGATGATTTTTGGGAATGCTGTCATAGGCGGCGTCTTTGAGCAACGCGTGTTTGAACAGGTAGTGTGCTGAGTTGACCTTACGCTGTTGGAATACTAAGTCGGTTGCGATCATTTCGTTCAGATCAGACTGCACTCGGGATTCTTCGTGGCCCGAGGTCGCCACGAGTAAGTCGTAATCAAAGGCCCTGCCGATTGTGGCAGCTAGCTGGGCGGTTTCTTTGGCGTAAACCAGTGTATCGAGTTTTTGTTGTAGAGAATCACGCAAGTTATTGGGTAACATTGCTTGGTCGTTAGCATTGGCGAAATCAATTTGGCCATTGATTTGACGCACCAATTTTTTTTGTTTGAGCATACCGACCAGCTCTTCGATAAACAGCGGGATACCATCGGTGCGAGTTAATAACCCTGCTAATAACGCTTTGCTTAGAGGTTGAGATTCGAACAGTTCAACGACAAATTGACGCGTTTCTTCGCTGCTGAGTTTTTGCAATTCGATGGATTGAATCGCTGTATCTGCCAAAGGTGCAGGTAAGGGTTGTCGTGATGTACTGATAAATATTTGCTGGTTGCGCAAAAAATCATCGCTGGCGCCAAAATGACGTACGAATTCAATGGTGGTTGGGTCGGCCCAGTGAATGTCTTCAAAAATAAACAGTCGTGGTTGAAAATACTGATCTTTAGGTGTTGCCGTTAATAAAGCCGTTAATATGTCGAATAACATTTGCTTTTGTACATCGGGCGCGTGAGGTTGTAACGGTAAATCTGTTGGAAGCGGTAGCCCTAGCCAGACGCAAAGTACTGGCAGACAATGCATCAATTGTGGCTGGCATTCGTTGATCACCGTAGCAAGGTGTTTTTGGCCATCATCCGGTGTTAGGCTGTCGAGCGCATATTGGTATTTAACAATATTCAATACGGGATACAGGGCATTGTTTTTATGCTCTACCAAACACTGGGCAACATTGTGAACGAATCCGTTGGCCTTATCTCTGATTTCAAATAACAATCGCGATTTGCCAATCCCTGCATCACCATATATATGGGCCGTTCGGGTGGCTGTGGTACCGGGTTTGTTTACGTTTTTGATCATTAACGATAAAGTGGCTAACGGTTGCTGGCGGCCGACAAAAATATCGTTGCGCCGGTTGGCCCTGAGAAATCCAAAGGCCTCTGCTTGACGCTCGCCAATAAGTGCAAATAGGGGCTGAGGTTGGTCATCTATGCCGATTGGGTTGCTGCTGTGGGCTTGAAATTCGCTATAGGTGTCTAATTGCTGCCTGACAATATCACTGCACAATATTTGATTGAAAGTCGCCAGTTGTGCCAGGTTCATGGCGATATTGAGGGTTTCGCCCTCGGGCACAATTTCGCCCAAAGAGGTGACCATACCAGTATGCAGGCCCATGCTCACTCGGGTTTCAATGCCGCGAGACTGTTTTAATAACACGTTGCGCTTGCTTAGCTCACTACTGATCTCAAGTGCCGTACGGGCGGCCAGCCTAGCATCGTTATCGCTGACGATTGGATAACCAAAATAAAACAATAAAATCCCGCCGAGGGTGCCAAAATGAAAAGCGCCAAAGCGGATGGCAATGTCTTCGCACTGAGACTTTTGATCTAACTGCAATGCATCGATTACTTCTGAGTCAATATCAGTTGCTTTAACGGCTTTTATGGCCAATGAAACACACAACACGGTGATCTGTTTGCGTTCAGTCAAGCGGGTAAACGAAAGGCTTTGGCTATTTACAACCGTATTTATGCCTGTCATGGTGAATTGGGTATTGTCATCTACTGACAAATTAGGGCGAACGGGTTCAGCAATTTCGCCGACCAGCGTAGAAAAATTCAATTGGCCCATTTGGTGGTATAACTCTGCGGCACTATTGGTGCGCTCATTGGCTTTTTTATTGAGCGTACGACGTAACAATGCGGCCACCGGGTGCCCGACAACAGCCTTAGGCAAAGGTACATTGGATTGACTTAGTTGCTGGTGGAAAATCGATGCCAAACTGGTCCCTGAAACCGCCGGATTGCCAGTTAAACATTCGATAAAAACCAGCGCCCATACGTAAAGGTCTGTTTTAGGCGTTGGTGGTTCGCCACGTAATTGTTCTGGTGCACTGTAAGAAGGGGTGCCAAGGGTTTCTTGGGTTAGGGTGATAGATTTGTAATCGAGTTGACGGGCCTCGTCGACCAAAGTGCCAATGCCAAAATCGAGTACTTTGGCGTGAGTTTTGACGCCGCCTTTACTTAACATGATATTGGCCGGTTTGGTATCGCGGTGGATCACGCCTTGTTTGTGAGCATGAACTAAGGCATCAAGTACTTGTATCATGATACTAGCTGACTCAACTGCGTTGAGGGCACCTTGGGTTGCTAGAGTTTCTTTTAATGTGTCACCGTCGACATATTCAAATACCGCATAAAGTAGGTCGACATCGCAACAACCTTTGTCTAGCAAGCGTACTATGTTGGGGTGTTGCAGGCGGCTGCCGAGTAGGGTTTCACGTTCGAAGCGTTCAATGTACCGGCGTTTGTGGTCTTCATCCATCTCTGGATTGAGGGTTAAGAACTTAATAGCAACGATTTGCCCGGTATTTAGCTGGCAGGCTTTGAACACCTGCCCGAAACCACCTTCACCAATTTTTTCATGTAATTGATAGGCATCATTATTAAATCGAGCGGTGATTGACTGATTGTTATCAACCATAGTTGTGATTCTCTAGGCAGTTTCAGTCGGTTATTTATCCAAAAATGGCGGTTTTTGGTAATAACTCGGCTTAAGTCGTTGTTTGAGTATGGAAATATGCCCGGATTTGGCCGTGAATGCAATCAAGTCTGATGTAACTGCTTGATAACAGCCAAGCTTTTATTTGTCGCATTTCACCGATTTTGCTTGTGGTTGGGGTTAGGGTTTTCTATGCTACAGATAGCGATTTTTATTATACTCATCGGTAATATCGACCACTGAGTAAAACGGTTACGGAGAATAACAAATGGCGTTTGAAATTAAATTTGAGCTGCAAGACAGCGACTTAGACTATTTTCGTGAGGTGATGCGCAAAGCACTTGCCGGTGCGGAAAGATTAGAAGAATCGGCGATTTTATTAAAAGCAGGTGAGCTTTCTGGCGAAGTGAAGGGCACTGTGCCTGAATTTGTTAGTTTGCGACTGAAAAAACTGGATACTTTGATTGCGATGATCAAAGACGCTGAGTGGAAAATTCCTGACGAAGAGCGTCGTGATGTGTTGGGCGCATTGGCCTATTTCAGCGACCCGTTAGATTTGGTTCCTGATCATATCCCGGTACTGGGTTTTCTTGATGACGCAATCATGATTGAATTGGTGGTTGAAGAATTAGCGGGTGATGTTGAAGCTTACGAAGAGTTTTGCGAATACCGCGTTAGAGAAGAAGGCCGCCGAGGTGATGACACCATTACCCGCGAAGAGTGGTTAGACGACAAGCGCCGTGAATTGCATTCGCGTATGCGTAATCGACGTAACGGTCGCAGTGCCCGTGGTCGTAGACGTTTGTTTAGATAATCTGTTTTTAAATATTCATATAAAAAATGACCTTAATAGGTCATTTTTTTTGGGTAGTGAAAGAATGAGAGATGGATGGAAACCGTTATACTTGTTATGACCTCACCCGGAGGATGGGGCGAGGTACGAGCCGTAGTTAGCGCTTGCGCGTAACCCATCGGTTACTCTAACCCATCACAAGCCTTTAAGGGTGATTTATTGGCAGTTGGTTTAATCGAAGAGCCCGTGTACACCTAGGGTGGTGTTAGCCCAACGTAATCGATGGGTTACGGCTTGTACCTCGCCTAACCCATCCTCCACGTGAGATTAATCCGTTAATTGTGATAGCTGTTCGAAATTCGTTATTTCACCTTGGCAAAACCAATCAACTCTTCAGCCACTTTTTGCTTAATTGTGATTTTGTCTTCCTCAGGAATATCAAATCGACTCGCCAGCGCGGCCAATTCTTCATCGTTGAGATAAAACGTCAAACGTTGACGGGTTTTCTTCGACTTAACTTCAAGACCGAGGATTTTACGTATCATGTCTGAGGGGGTCAGGTCGGCATCGATGGCTTTCTTTTTGATCTTTTTTTGCACTTGCGTGCTTAAATCAAAGGCTAGTTGCGTGGCCCTAATTGCCGGTTTTTGCTTTTCCCACTTGTCGGTTTGATTAGCCACGGTTATTTCCCCGGAAATAAATCAACAATATCACTGAGCGGTCGTGACAAGGTCAGTGATATATCGGTTTCGCCGTCATCCCACACTTCTATGCCAATCGAGAAACTGTCGTCAGGGTCTGACAAGTTAATGCATTCAACTGGCTCGCCGCCATCTTCAACATCTTTTGGTACTGTCTTACCGCGATAGTCGGTTTCGTAAAAATAACCGGTGCTGGGATGCGACTCTTGAACATAAGTCTCGGTGGTCCAACGTTCAAAACCGTCAACGTCTTTGAGTCGCTTGATGGTGACCAAATCTTCAGAATCAAAAATCTCGGCAAACTGGTCAAGACCAAATAGGTTTTCGACATCTTTGCGGGTAATTTTAATGCTGAAATTTGCCCACTCTTCACCGTCGTTATTCTCAACGACTAAGAATACTGTGCCGCCGGAGTCACCCTTGAGTACATATTCATACTCGTTTTGGTACTCGTACTGATATGTATTGACGTCGATAAGGTGCAACGTTTGGCCTTTGAGCTGTGGCGGCAGTGCAAAAGAATCCATCAATTGCAACATATCGCCTTTTTTCAAATCTTTTGGGTGCTCTAAAACACGTATCGGTGCGGCTTTTTTCTTGAAAAATTTGCTAAACATAATCTCTCCTGCAAAAAACACAAAAGCACTCCGAAGAGTGCTATTGGATAATTAAACTAACAACGACTTGTTGTTAGCCCTTTTTAGCTTTAATGCGATCAAGAATGTCGCTGCTCTTGGTTTTGGTATCGCCGATACCAGCCGCTGCCATGCGGTCTTTCAATTCAGTTCCGTTCTCTTCGTTGTCTAGCGTTTTAGAAGCGGCTAACTGGTCGTTACGGTCTGCTTGACGTTGCTTGATACGCTCAAGTGACGCTTTAGCTGAACCCATTGACGAGTTGTTGCTAGCAAGTGTGGTATTCACAGCCATCGTTGCTTTTTGTACGCTTTCAGTGGTCTTTACCATCGACAGCTGACGCTGGTTTTCTTTGATGGTTTTCTCGGCTTCTTTAACCTGTGTTTTCAACGCTGTTACGCTTGAGCTATAAGTGGCCAGTACTTCATCCAACTCGCTTTTGTCGTTTTCGAATTCAGCGATTTTTTCAGCAATTTCCATTGCCAAGGCTTCGTCGCCTTTCTCTAGAGCTTGACCGGCAAAGTTTTCGTGCTCAGCAATGTTGTCATTCAATGCAGTGACTTTACGCTTGGTCTGCATTTCTTTGGCCATGACTTCAGTCAGGTTTTTCTTCGCATTGGTTAACGCGTTTTGTGCGTCAGCGATTTCTTGTTCGAATATACGGATGCCGTTGGCATCAACAATTGCCTCACCTGCTTCACGGGCGCCGCCTTTAAGTGCGGTAAAAATCTTAGATAAAATGCTCATAAATGTACCCTCGTATTTAAATTATTTCAAAAATTCTTCAATGGTTTCCAATGCATCGATGGCATTGTCTGCCAAGGTCACTAATTCGTGAGCAATGTCGTCAAAACTTGAATTGACCGACAATGAACCGAAAATAGAATACTTGTCTTCGATGATGGCAAATGAACTGAGCGGCATAGGCACGTTCAATTTCAATAAGGTTGAGTTCAACTCGTCACTAACACCGTCTTTTAATTCGTCCTGATTAAACAAGTAGCTGATACACAGCATTTGCTCGTCAGTGACGGTGACAAAAATTGGCAATTCGTCAAACCCTTCAACAACAACCTGTAACACATCGTTGTCGCCAGAAATTAAAAACGACTCGAATCCGGTGCCTTCAGTTTGAAAGTCGGCCAATTTAATTGATAGTTCTTGTAAATCCATGTTATTCCGCCTTGTTGTGCTTTGAAATGACATACTATGTCATGGGTTTAAGATTACAGCATTGACATATTATGTCAACCTTAAATTTAAGGTTGGGGTTGATAATAAAGCCCCTGGTCTTTTTGCCACGCTTGATGGTGGTACTGAAAAAGCACTGAGGAGCCCAAATAGTTAACTTGTATTTCATTGATATTACTATAAAAATTTGCCGGAAAAGCAAAAGCGCCCAAAATGACCGCTGATGTTATCCAACTATCTTTAACTGGAAATTCGCTTTGAGACTTAATTCTGTTTGACGCACTTTGGCCAATTTTGGTGGCTATTGTCCAGCCCCATTCGCCAAATGATGGCACGTTTTGCCGGTATTGTTCGACGTTGTCAAATCCGGCTGCATTAACGGTTTTACCAATAGATTGAAACGCTTTTTTTGCATGATATGGCGAGGTTGACTGAATAACCATAGCCCCATCGCCTTGTAATAATCGGCCGACTCGGGTGTAGAAAAAGTCGCTGTAAAGTTTGTTTAAATCCGGGTGACTTGGGTCTGGCAAGTCGATGATGATGGTATCGAATTTGGCTTGCTGGGCGATTAAGGGATCAATTTCGATAAAGGCATCACCGTAGATTACCTTAACCCTAGGGTCGCTAAATGCTTGTTGGTTTAGTGCCACCATTTGTTGGTTGATGCGTTGTTCAGCGCTTTGTGATAACGCGTCATTTTCGCTGAATAGACCAACCAAGGTCGGGTCTAAATCAATTAATGTTACTTGTTTGGGGTTCCATTGCAGCACGTTGCGCAGGGCCAAGCCATCACCGCCGCCAATCAATAAGATGTTGTCGTGCCTTGCTGAGGCCGCCATAGCAGGGTAAACCAACATGGCGTGATAAATGTGTTCATCGGCGCTAGAGAACTGTAATCGGCCATTGAGGTATAAATCGAGAATGGGGGGCTGGTCGACCGAGATAATACGCTCTGTAACGGCAATATGCTGATAGTTGCTTTGAGTGCTTAAAATCACCTGATCTTTATACAATACGTTGGTGAATTGCTGCATCCACGACTGACCTTTGTTGGCCAGTAGCAGTAAAATTGCTAGCAGTAATACGTGGAACAGTACCAGTGTTTTGGCCCATTTTACTTTGTCGAAATAACGCCATAAGAAGATACATCCAGCTATTACATTCAGTAGTGCGGTTAATACGGCGGCTTGGGTGATGTCCATCGACAGCATAAAAGTAACCCAAATGGCAGCGCCCACGCCTGCACCTATATAGTCTGCGCCGTAAATAGTCCCTGCGTTATTTTCTAAAAACGTGCCGTAAACCTGTTGTCTCACTCGGGCGATGAGGGGGATTTCCATGCCGATTAAAAAGCCCAACAAAAAACCAGCAAAATAAGGGGTGAACTCAGCCATGTCTTTAAGTTGAATCAATATATTGCCATCGAGCACTGTGCCCGGTGGTAGATTGAAAATGTCGGTTAACACTTGGGGTAGGGTGCCAATTAAGGCAATGAGTCCGGCGATTAATAATACCGCCGACATGCCGACCAGTGCGATAACAGCTTCGAGCCAGGCAAATGCAGTGAAGGGGTGTTTGAACCAGCGGGCGGCAAATGCGCCGATACCCATAGAGACTATCATGATGCCAATCATGGCGTAGATTGCGGTTTCGACAGCACCGAGCACGCGACCAGCATAATGGGATAATAGGTATTCGTAAATTAAACCGCAGGCGGCCAAAACGGCCATGATGCCAATGAGTATGACATCATGGAAGAATAACTGCCTTTTGGCTGGGATCACTTGGTCCATCGACTTTTTAAAAGCGCGTAAAGGAAACTATTAGGCCAATAGCGACGCCAATGTTAGGCCGATGGCCATAGCAACTGCGGCTTCGATTGCTGCTACGCCTAGGTTCTTTTGATTATCGACTTCGTCAGACAGGTTAACGCCCGGCAAAATCATTTTCATGGCAAGCATTTTAATAAGCGCAAATATACCGCTGATGATAACCGCCATGACGGCCCACTGAACAACTGCTATCCACACGTGTTCAGCATCATATGGCACAAAACCAGACGCGGCGGTAATGGCCAAAGACGTGCCTATAAGGTAACCCGCATAGCGTACTGCTAAGGCGTTATTGCCATTTTCAAGGGCTTGTTGCATACAGCTTTTGCCATCTTCACTGGTGACTTGAAATAGTTTAACGCGGTATTTCGATGCCAATGTCAGCACAATTTGTGAAACCACAAACCCGGCAACAATAATCGGCAAGGCCATAAAGCCTTCGGTTTCAACCCAAATCATAGAAGCTCGAATGACAATACCTATAGCAATCGCGTTGCCTACATCAACGATGGCAGCAGCGAGGTTGCCCTTGGCGATTTGGTCATGTAATGACACTTGAGACAAAACCAATTTGTCTTGTATCCAGCGGCCTGCTGAAATTAACACCAACCCAACAACACCAAATACGCTCATGTTGATGGCTTCGTTGAGTAATGATGAGCCAAATTCGCCCATGCTAGCACCAGTCAACATAATCGCCAGTGCTGCAATACCACCGGCAAAAGAAACGCCAAAAGCGAAGTTGTCTTCGCTGGCAATTTCGTCAGTGGCGTGAACATTAGAAACCAGCCCCTTGACCAAACGCAGGCTGACAAACAGGATAAATATGATGACAAAATCTACGGCTAGTGCCTGTAGATTCCAGAAGTTAATGTTATTTAATAAGCTCATTGTTATGTATTCCTGATCTTTTAATTATTCTTTATTTACCACGACTGCTGCCGCGCGAGGTACGTGATGAACCGCTGCGAACACTGCCACTACTTGACGAAAACGTCGACTTTTTGGCAAACGAACTGCGTTTTGTCGGGGTGTGGCTAGCACGGCTAAGACTTGACGAACCGACTCTGCGCTTCGAATAAGGGCCTGAGAAACTTTTGCCTCGGGCTGCAAAGGATTTTTTGGTTTTGTTATACAATTTTTGCTGTTTGAGTCTTTGCTTGGGGCTTGAATAGCGGTTGCGACCGTAATCGCTGTAATAGCTGTAACCTCGGTTACGTCCCCAGCCGCCGTAGTCATAGCGATTATAACCCATGACATTACTGAACATTGAATACATGCCGTACCAAGCCCAAAAGCTGGTGCCGCCAGAGCCAGTTTGCCAGCTGCCGTAATTTGGGTTACCCACTAATTGACTACCAGGGCCACCTTGGGCTTTGTTGGCAGACACTTCGCTTTCGCGACTGATGGCATTAATACGTGGCAAAGTGTCATCTGACATATCGGCTAATACATTAATGGGATCAGATAGGGCATCGTTAAACAGGCTCAGTTGTGCGCCTTCAGAAATGGCTTGCAGTTCGTTGATCCGCTCGTTAGGGTCAGCAAAGGCTAGGGCGTTGTTTTTGGCTTGATCAAAGCGTAAAACCAAGTTGCTGTAGAGTGGCCCTTGAACGGTTGCATCTTTGGCCAAATGATCAACTAACGCGCCTAATTCTGGCTTTTTGTCTTTTAGAGATTGGGCATATTGAGACAAAATGGTGGTATTGCGAATACGCTTGTCATCGAGTGCAGTTTCGAGCTGTTGTAAGGCGGCGGCAGTGGCCTGGGCCTGTTGTTCAACGGCTTTTTGAATTTGCTCTTCCTTTGACGTACAGGCCGTCACTAACAAAGTTAGTGTGATCATCGTCAACAAGCGTTTGAGACTGGGTTTTAACATCGTTTTACCTCCATTTTATTCCCCTACATAGTTTTTCTGCCAGATGTTATTTGTGGCAAGAATCTAGCGCATAGTGTGACACACAATGTCAAAGAAACACGGCTTTTTCAAGCATTATCTTGTAACAGCTGATAACACAACTAACCGCTAATCGCTCAAATGGGGCACTTGAACTGATAAGCCTTCGAATTGGAATGGGTTATGCTAGTTTTTAAACAAGGAAGTGGGCGAAGTATTGAAGGTATGGCCATGATTTTACGTATAATTAAGTTGTTTACAATGTGTTCAGTTTTATCGATAGTGGCCAGTTGCGTTAGCAATGATGTGGTTGAATATAAAGCATTAGCACCGAGCGTTAGTCAACACCCCGGTGGTATTGTACAAGTGTATGGCGCGCGAACTTGGGGCGCCAAAGAAGCATTGGCTGTACACACTTGGATCAGCACCAAAAAGGCTGGAGAAGACAAATACACCAGTTATGAAATCATCGGCTGGCGCTTGAGACACAACGATTCAGCCTTGGTGGTCAGAAAAACCAAACCCGACCGAGATTGGTGGGGCCACGCGCCGCAACTATTGCTCGATTACCGCCAAGACAACGCCGATGAAGTGATTGATAAAATCAGGCAAGCGGTGACCGATTACCCTTTCAAAGAAACCTACCACGCTTGGCCCGGCCCAAACAGCAACACCTTTACGGCATATATAGGCAAAGAAGTCTCAGAGCTGGGGCTAGATTTACCCTCAACTGCCATCGGCAAAGATTATCGCGGCATTACCGACATTATTGGCATGTCACCCAGTGGCACCGGTGTTCAGGCATCCTTTTTTGGTTTACTCAGTTTAACCTTGGGTTATGAAGAAGGGCTAGAGCTGAATATTTTGGGATTGAATGTTGAGATTGATTTGTTTGATTTGGCTGTTGAATTGCCCGGAGTTGGGCGGATAGGGCCTGATCCGGTTGAGGATAAGTGAACGGGAGCCAGCGCGATTTCATCTGCTGATTAAATCGAATGTTCCACATTAGTCTTGGCCTTTGCTGTGGCCGAGATTACAATCATTGCTTTTAATACTTCTTGATCTTTTTAAAACAATAACAGGATATTCGATTATGAAAACCCTCCACAAACCTAACCTGTATTGCTGGAGTCAATTTGATGAACAGCGCAATATTGATTTTCACAGCTACCTCTGGGTTAGGACACAGGGCAACATCGTGTTCGATCCCTTACCGTTAAGCGCTCACGATAAACAACACTTGAAAGACTTGGGTAAACTGACCCATATTATTATTACAAATTCAGATCATGTTCGTGATGCCGAATCACTAGCCCTAGACACCGGCGCGCTAATCTATGGCCCTTCAGCCGAAAAAGACAATTTTCCGATAGCGTGTGCGCATTGGCTGAGTGAGGGCAAAAATGTTGAAGAAGGATTAGACGTTTATTGTTTAGAGGGTTCTAAAACGCCGGGTGAACTGGCCTTTGTTGTTGAGGGAGATACTTTGATCACTGGCGATTTGATTCGGGCTCATGCCGGAGGCGCGTTGTGTATGTTGCCAGCAGCAAAGTTACAAGATGTAGAGCAGGCGAAAAGCTCAGTAAAAAGACTAGCAGCAATTACAGGCATTAAAGCGATATTACCTGGTGATGGTTGGCCAGTTTTTCGTGAGGCAGAAGTGGTTTTGACAGAGTTAATTGCTAAATAAGGCATTGGATTATTGAAGACCTGTCCATCGGCTGCGCGATGGCTAAACAGGTCTAAACAATGTGTAGACTACCCAAAGTTCATAACTGAGACTGAACGAGAACTCACTCTGTGCATCAGGGTAACTGCACCCGGACCACGAATCATTTCTACTTGTATGGACTTAAGGTTAAATGATGATAATAGCGCTAGTTAGTTCATCTAAACTTAACCAAATTGGCCGCTTTTTGGCAATGTTTTAATGAGTTTTTAGGAGTTTGGTCGGTGGTCTTAAAAGAGTATCAGGCGAGTCTATTTTAGCAAATATGAATTGCGGGTTTATAGCGGGGGTTGGGTTTACCAAAGCATTGGTAGAAAACAGTTAAAGTGGCCGAAAAGTATCGGCCAATCAAGGTGCAAAACTATTACGTTAACTCACTACTTCAAAGTAGCAGTGGCGTTCTAGTGGTTGCTTGCTATTTGCTGTGACTGCTCGGGGTTACCGCTATCTGAATAAAGCGCAACAACAAGGCCAACCTTAGCAACTAAAACAACAGCAAAAGTAACGCCTAATAATCTGCCAAATTTACTCATATCTGAACCCTCTTTAATGTC
Source organism: uncultured Alteromonadaceae bacterium (assembly GCA_938085045.1). Classification (GTDB taxonomy): domain Bacteria; phylum Pseudomonadota; class Gammaproteobacteria; order Enterobacterales; family Alteromonadaceae; genus JABSOG01. The sequence continues at coordinate 66,252 of CALKGI010000041.1, read as the reverse complement.
AGTTTGAAATTGCGCGTAGTCTGCCTGACAAATGAGCTAAAAACAAGTTCTGTTAAGGATAACTTATACAAATAAAGCATAAATCTTGATTTCGATCAAAAGGCTCTATTTCTATAGGTTTAGTTGGTAAAATGCAGTTAACTTTCTTAACATATCTGTTTAAGATGCAATAAAATACCATGTTATGTTATCAAGTTGTAAAGTCACTTAACAGTGAAGGCTTTGAGCTACTCCCGCCGACCAACCCATGCTTTGTTTAGCAACACAATACTGCACCAATGAACCTTGTTATCATGCAGTTGTATCTAAATACGCTTGGCTATTTTACAAACTGTGCAATTAACCCAAGACTATTGCTGTAAAAAAACAGATAATTACGCCTCTTAAGTTCAACCCGCCGATTGCAGCGCACCACAGTGGAAACCTCTCAATGGAAATCAAAGTTAATTTTCTCGACAACCTCAGACTTGAAGCTAAGTTTGATGATTTTTCTGTCATCACTGACCAGCCTATTCGTTATAAGGGTGATGGTTCAGCCCCCAGCCCTTTTGACTATTTCCTGGCTTCATCAGCCCTTTGTGCGGCGTATTTCGTAAAGGTTTACTGTGTGGCCCGTGACATTTCTACCGACAACATCAGGCTGTCGCAGAATAACATTGTTGACCCTGAAAACCGTTACAACCAAATTTTTCAAATTCAGGTAGAACTGCCAGAGAGCCTTTCTGAGAAAGACCAACAAGGTATTTTAAGAGCGATTGACCGCTGCACAGTAAAAAAAGTCGTGCAAACAGGCCCTGAGTTTAAAATCGACTCGGTTGAAAGCCTCGAAGAAGACGCCCAAGCGATGCTGATGGGTCAGCCCGAAGGTGACGCCAGCACTTATATTCTCGGTAAAGATTTACCGCTTGAACAAACCATTGCGAACATGACCGGCATTTTGGCCGACCTAGGTATGAAGATTGAAATCGCTTCGTGGCGCAATATTGTGCCAAATGTGTGGTCTTTGCATATTCGTGATGCGGCATCGCCTGCGTGTTTTACCAATGGTAAAGGCGCAACCAAAGAGAGCGCTCTTTGCTCGGCACTCGGTGAATTTATTGAACGCCTTAACTGTAATTTCTTTTACAACGACCAATTTTTTGGTCAAGAAATTGCCAACAGCGACTTTGTGCATTACCCCAATGAAAAATGGTTTAAGCCGGGCGCCGATGACGCGCTGCCAAGCGACATTTTAGATGAATATTGCCTAGATATTTACAACCCAGACGGTGAACTGCGTGGCTCAAATCTAATTGATACCAACTCAGGCATGGTCGAACGCGGTATTTGTTCTATTCCTTACGTACGTCAGTCTGACGGCGAAACGGTTTACTTTCCGTCTAACTTAATTGAGAATTTATTTTTGAGTAACGGCATGAGTGCAGGCAATAACCTGCATGAAGCGCAAGTACAATGCCTGTCAGAAATCTTCGAACGTGCAGTTAAAAGACAAATCATCGAACAAGAAATAGTGTTGCCAGACGTACCGTTAGAAGTGCTTCAGAAGTACCCTAGTATTTTAGAGGGCATTAACGCACTCGAAGCGCAAGGTTTCCCGGTGGTGATTAAAGACGCTTCATTGGGCGGTGAGTTTCCTGTGATGTGCGTAACTTTGATGAACCCAAAAACCGGTGGTGTATTTGCCTCATTTGGCGCCCACCCAAGTTTTGAGGTCGCGTTAGAGCGCAGCTTGACCGAGCTGTTACAAGGTCGCAGCTTCGAAGGTTTAAACGATGTGCCACCACCAACGTTTAACAGCATGGCGCTGACAGAGCCAGAAAACTTTGTAGAGCACTTTATTGACTCAACAGGTGTTATCTCTTGGCGTTTCTTTAGCACTAAGCATGACTATGAATTTTGTGAGTGGGATTTCTCGGGCACCAGTGAAGCCGAAAATGCCAGCCTAATGGGCATTTTGCAAGCGATGGGTAAAGAAGTTTATGTGGCTGTATTTGATGAGTTAGGCGCAACGGCTTGTCGTATATTGGTGCCAGATTATTCAGAGGTGTACCCCGCTGAAGACCTGATTGTAGATAACACCAACAAAGCGCTTGAATACCGTGAAGACATCTTAAACCTTCATATTTTAAGTGACGATGCACTGGCCGCTTTGGTTGAGCGTTTAGAAGATTCTCAGCAAGATAACTACACCGATATTATCACTCTCATTGGTATTGAATTTGATGAAAATACCGTTTGGGGTCAGATGACCATTCTAGAGCTAAAGATTCTTATCTATCTTGCTTTGGGCGCGCTTGAAGAAGCCATTGAGTTGGTCGGTGAATTCTTACAGTACAACGACAATACTGTAGAACGTGGATTGTTCTATCAAGCGGTTCATGCAGTGCTAGAGGTTACTTTAGATGATGAATTAGCGCTTGAAGATTTTATTAATAACTTTAATAGAATGTTTGGTGAAAACATCATGAATGAAGTTGTAGGCTCGGTAACTGGTGAAGTGAGATTCAGTGGCCTAACCAAAACCAGCATGAAACTTGAAGGTTTAGACAAACATTTGAGATTAATCGAGAGCTATAAAAAACTGCATGATGCCCGCGGGGCGAAAGCCAAGGGTTGATATAATCGGGGTTTGGTGTTGTGGCCGTCCATGGGCAATGCTGTTGACTTAAGGGCTGTTTCTATTTCTCGTGGTCTACCAAAGGGGAGTGATATTCTGGTAGTTGGTCGTTTTTTCTTTAAAAGATCTTTCACCACATTAATATATGGAAGTATGTAATTAGAACAACGGAGCGGTTGTCGAGAGAGCGCAAAGAGCACAGAGAAAAGATCTATTTGCTGTTCTTTTGCCCTTCTCTGCGTCCTCTGCGTCCTCTGTGGTGATAAGTTTTTGATTTTTTTATTCTTAAGTCAACAGCATGCCGACCATGGGGGGCCACACGCCATCCGTGGCGCGTCGGGGAGTAAATCCTCTGCCTACAAAGCCTGCTCTATATCTTGAAGAATATCTTCGAGCTTTTCACAGCCCACACTCAAGCGTATCAAACCACTCGAAACATCATCTACGCCCCAACGGGCACGCCTTTCGGCCATGGTATGCATGCCGCCAAAGCTGGTGGCCTCTACAATCATTTTTGCTTGTTGCAAAAACTGCTCAGCGTGCGCTTGCTCGCCTAAATCAAAACTAATAATAAAACCAAAGTTGTGCATTTGACGACTGGCAATTTCAAAAGAAGGGTCGCTGATTAACCCTGGGTAACGAATGGCTTTGACTTTGTGGTGTTGCTGTAAATACTCGGCAATGGCCTGCGCGTTGGTGGTCATTCGCTCTAAACGCATGTCTAAACTGGCCAATCCTCGGTGCACCAGCCAAGTCTCCATTGGGCCGGGAATATTGCCCGCTAACTTACGCCATAACGCCATGGCATCGAATAAGTCGGCTCGGTTGGTGGCAACATGGCCAAAAACCACATCAGAATGGCCATTGAGTGCTTTGGTGTCTGAACACATCGAAATATCGGCGCCAAGTAACAGTGGTTGCTGCCCCAGCGGTGTTAACGTGGTGTTGTCGACGGCTAAAATGCCGTTGGCAGCATGGACTTTGTCGGCCAGTTGTTGAATGTCTATCACGTCTAGCAGGGGGTTGCTGGGGGTTTCGATAAACACCAGTTTAATGCCGCTAAAATCTTGCTCGGGTATAGCAAGCGTAGGTGCTGTTTTGACTTTTACGCCAAATTTTTGCAAAAAGGTTTTGGCGTAGGTTATGGTTGGTTGGTAACCATCGGCTGCCAATAATAAAGTGTCACCGCTTTCAAGCAAGGCTGTCGTAACGGCTGCACTGGCTGCCATGCCAGAGGGAAAGATAATTGCCGAGCCCTGTTCTAATTCACCCAAACCTTGTTCTAAAGCAGCCCAGCCAGGATTGTGAAACCGACCATATTGGTAGTGCTGGTTGTCGACTTCGCCACTGTGATGAAAGGTACTGGCAAACACCGGGCTATGCGCAAAGGGTTGACCCTGTTCAGCCTTAGAGTGACCTGCGTGAACGACAGTTGAACGAAGTGATGTTGATTTTTGTGTCGAGCGCTCTGACATGGAAACTCCTCAAAAATAAAGTCAATTTCTTTGCGCTCATCATAAGTGAAAACCCCAAGAACGCAAAGCTGTAGGTGCGTAGGAGAATCAAAAATACCGCGGCGAGACAGGTGTATCTATATGACCCTCAATACCCCTTGCATTATCTCTCTTTTTGTTCCTTTAGTGGTTATTTTACATTGATCATTTTGCTGTTATTAACTAGGCTTAAACGTAAATTTGTCTATTTAACTTATTGAGAAGCATGAAAGTTTTTGTTTGGTTGCTATTTGTCTGCACTTGCCTTTTTGGGGTAGGCGGCTTGGCAGAAGCTTCAGATAGAACCACGCAAATATTAATGATCAATTCTTTGAATCAAGATATGCCTTGGCAAAACAGTGTAGAGCAAGGTTTACGCAAAGAATTGGCTGAAAATGCATTGCAATTTGACTTATATGTAGAAGATTTAGACATTGGTCGTTTTGACGAGTCGATTCAAAAAGCGTCAATGAAAAGCCTCTTGCAAAGCAAATATCGTGATAAAAAAATCGATATCATCATCACCCAAGATGTCACTGCTGCAACTTTATTATCTGAATTTGATTCGTTGTTTCACGATGTTCCTCGCTTATATTTAGAACCCGGTGCCAATTTCCACGTACCAGACAATGAACAAGGGGTTGTTGTTCAGGTAGAACTCGATTTCAATCAGGCCACATTTGATGCGGTTAACCTCATTCAACCCGCTAAAATAGTGACGCTCATCGATACCGATAACGATATTGGCGTAGATTTGTTACAACGCCTCATTCCTTTGATAATGAACAACTATCCTGACATCAAACTCGAACAGTGGTTAGATGTACCCGTTGAACAGCTAATTGTTGATATGAGCAAAGAACCCACCAGTACTTTGATTTTATATACACCGCTTTTCAGGCAGCACAATAATGCGCCGTTGACGCCTTTTCAACTGGTGCAGTTGCTGAGTAAAGATGCCAACGTGCCTATATTCACCTATTGGCATTCGTTGTTAGGCTCGGGGGTTGTGGGTGGCTATTTATTGTCTGGGGAGTTATTGGGTGTGCAAACGGCGCAATCTGTCATTCATTTTGTAGAACATAATGAAATTAAGGTGGGCGATACTAAGTTGCTTAGCGCACATTATTACGATTGGCGCCAATTGCAAAAATTGAAGATCAAGCGCTCGGCATTGCCACCAAATGCTAAAATCGCCTACTACCTACCTTCGTATTTTGAACAACATCAATCAGTGATCATTATATCTGTGTTAATTATCATCACTTTGAGTTTATTGCTGGTATTTGTTGGTGTGTTAAATAACAAACGAGTGCATTTATTGAAGGAGTTGGACTGTGAAAGGCAAACGCTAGAGTTTCGAGTCACTAAAAGAACCAAAGAGCTAAACGAAGCAAAAGAACGAGCAGAACACCTAGCCATGGCAAAGTCTGAATTTTTGGCCAACATGAGCCATGAAATTCGCACGCCTATGAATGGTGTGATTGGTCTAACAAATATTCTAAAAGAGACTGACCTGACCAATGAACAACATCAGTTTTTAGATAAGATCAGCTACAGCTCAGATCAATTACTGGTGGTGATTAACGACATACTTGATTTTTCTAAAATAGAGTCTGGCAATATTCGTTTAGAAAAAATCCCTTTTTCGATTAATTCGGTTGTAGATTACATAAATAATACGTTCGAAGTGCAAACAATAGACAAAGGCATAGAGTTTTTTGTCGATGTCGACCCTAGTGTTCACCCCGATTTAATGGGGGATATTGTTCGAATTAATCAAGTTTTGCTAAACCTGTGTTCCAATGCGGTGAAGTTTACCGCCAAGGGTAAAGTAACAGTCATGGTAACGGCCGATGCAGTTGATGAAACGGGTGAAGGTCAAGACAGACGCATGAATATGAAATTTGTTGTGCGCGACACGGGCATTGGCATTAATAGTGATAAGTTGTCTCATTTGTTTGATGCATTTACCCAAGAAGACAGTTCTACAACGCGTAAATTTGGTGGTACCGGTTTGGGTTTAACCATTAGTCGACGCTTGTGCCAACTAATGAGCGGTGATATTACTGTTCAGAGCACACCCGATGTGGGCAGTTGTTTTACCGCGTCAATGCAAATAGAGCTAAATGATCAGGTGGTGATCTGGGATGAACACGAGTTGTATTTTAACGAACCCTTTGACGTACTGGTGATTGACGATAATGCTTTTGCAGTACAGGCCTTAGACGAGCAATTGACAAAGTTGGGACTAGTAGTAACCTCATATACGTCTGCGCAAGACGCCTTAGCGATGATAAAAGAGGCCAGGCGTCAATTTAAAGTGATTGTTTTAGATTGGACCATGCCGATAATGGGTGGAGAAAAGTTTTTGGCCGAGTTGCAAAAAACCAATCCACAGGCATTTGAAATGGTCATAGTGTTAACGGCTTACAACACTAATATTGTCAGTCGCTTCTCAGAAAAATTGAACATTCAGGCTATATTGCAAAAGCCAGTATTAACCAGCGTGTTGTTTAACACCATAGAGTCAGCATTCACCCGTCAACCCCCGCCAATTGAGCAAATACCTGAACTGCGCTTAAAAGAGCTGAAAGTGCTGGTGGTTGAAGACAATGAGATCAATCAAGTGGTCATTTCTAGCTTACTGGATTTCGAAGGCATGAACGTTCATATGGTTGAAAACGGCTTGTTAGGCACACAATCAGTGGCGTCTGATAGCTTCGATATTATTCTAATGGACATTCATATGCCTGTGATGGATGGTATTGAAGCGACAAAAATCATTAGAAGCATGGATGATAAAAATAAAGCCAACACACCGATCATCGCCCTGACGGCCAATGTGATGGAAGATGACATTAAGCATTACCTGTCGATTGGCATGAATGCGCATGTGGCTAAACCGACCAAAATTGAAGTGTTGCGAGAGACGATTCAAGCGGTGTTGAGGGTGGAGTAGTTTGCTCGTCACTGTCATTTTACCCCACAATGTAGGATGGTCTGAGGGAACCGACAATACTGTTGACTTAAGAATAAAAAACCAAAAACTTATCACCACAGAGGACACAGAGAAGGGCAAAAAAACAGCAAATAGATCTTTTCTCTGTGCTCTTTGCGCTCTCTCGACAACCGCTCCGTTGTTCTAATTACATACTTCCATATATTAATGTGGTGAAAGATCTTTTAAAGAAAAAACGACCAACTACCAGAATATCGCTCCCCTTTGGTAGACCACGTGAAATAGAAACAGCCCTTAAGTCAACAGCATTGGAGGAAACCGAGGCCCATCCTACAATGGCAGTTCCAATCAGGTTTTTCGCACCTTAATACTTAAACAACACCGACATCCCAGTCGTTCTTGGCTGTGCATAATAGGCCACCGCTCCTAGCATCCCTAAATCCAAGCTGTATTGCTTATAAACTTCGTCTGTGAGGTTTTTAACCCAAAAGTGCACTTCCCAGTCGCTTTTGGGCGGTTGATAAGACAACCTAAGGTTGGTTACATCGTAAGCATCTTGATAAGCACCGCCACCGTTGGTGACTTCTAGATATTGCTCAGAATAATAAACCCCATCTAACTGTGCGCTAAGGGCACCGTCGAGCAGGGGCAATTGATATCTTAAAACGTAGTTAAACGACAAGGTGGGCGCATTGGGCAATTCAAGGTTGTGTAAAGTATCAATCGGAAAATCGATTACCGTGCCACCAACTGGCGAGTTCCACTGGGCTACCGCGTTTACTTGTTCAACTTCTGAATGAAGATAGGCCGCGCCAAATGAGGCTTCAAATCTCTCGTTTGCCCGCCACGATAGCTCCATTTCTGCGCCATACACGGTGGCATCGCTGTTGCGAATTTGCGGGGCTAAACCTAACATAGCAAAAGCTTGATAGTCTTTGTAATCGTAATAAAAGCCAGTGGCACTTAAGTTGACTGAGCGCGCTTGAAATTGAGACTTAATGCCGACCTCATACGAATGTAGGGTTTCAGGTTTATGCTCAAGTTCGTCGACCGGCACACCGGCTGAAAATGCCCAGTTGCCCACTTTAATGCCTCGGTTGTAAGACATAAACACCAAATGTTCGGGGGCCATTTGCCAATTTAGCTGCAATTTAGCTGCATAATCTTGATAGTCAATCACGCCATAATCGTCACTAGGCGACACGCTGGCTTGTTGTATCAGTGGAATGTTAAAACTTAAATCTTGAAACCCTCGGGCATAGTTTAGTTTTTTATCATCTTCAGACCAGCGTAACCCAGCAATACCCACTAACGTTTCGCTCAATTCAAATTCAATTTGAGAAAACAACGACCAGTTGGATGCATTAACAAGGTAATCTTGAATGGCTTTTGGAGAGCCTGCGCCGGGGTCATAATCTGCGCCGAGTTCACCGCTGGCGATTAACGTATTGGCCAAACGTATCACCGGGCCGCCAACGGTTGCGGCCAATCCATCATGGCGCATATCAAGGTAGTAAGCACCAACCTGCCATTTTGTCCGTTCGGATGTGCCGGCTAACCTTAGCTCTTGTGACCACTGGCGATAATCCATGTCTGTTTGAAAGGCAATAATTGGGGCTGGGGTGCCATCGCCGTCTTCTAAGTAGGTTTTAGTGAGCTTATTAAAGTTAGTGATTGACTCAAAGCTTAAATCTTGCTCAATATCCCAAGTGACTTTACTGGTGAGGTTTTGCGTTTTACGCGCTAAAAAACCGTCGATATTTGAGAAGTGTTTGTGCGGCTGTGGATGGTCGCCACGATATAAAGTACGGCCAGCCTCATCAACTGGGGTGAATCCATCTTCTGGGTTAAAAAACACATTTTGAGTGAATTCTAATAGCGACAAACCACCGGGTGGCTCTGCGCCATCTAAAATAACATTTTGGGTAAAAGCCATTAGCTCTGGCGGCATATAACCGGCGTCAATTTGGGTTTGTGTCCAAGGTAAAAAAGAATAACCACCGGTGGGCACATCATCGTCTTTGCTGTACTTATAGATTAAGTTTAATTGCAAATCGTCGTTTGCATCCCATTGTAACGACCCTTTAAGCGACAGGTTATCAGACCCTCCTACCGCTCGTATATCGGGGTTATTCGATTCAATATGACCGTCAGCTTGCTCTTTGCGAATGGCGATTCGCCCTCTAACATTGTCGCTTATGGTGTTGCCATAGGCGACTTCGAGTTCGCTTTTGTTATATGAACCAACGCCAAACTTAAAGTAACCATTGGCATAATCTTCATCCGCCTGATGGGTTAAATAGTGAATGAGTCCTCCGGTGGCATTGCGACCAAATAATGTGCCTTGAGGGCCTCTTAATACTTCGACTCGTTTCATATCGAACAACTGGCCAGAGATTGCATTGATACTGCCAACATAACCGTCATCTACATAAACTGCTATTGGGCCTTCTAAGTTGTCGGTGAAACTGTTTTGCGACACGCCCCGTAAATTAAAAATGGTGAGGTTTGGCGACCAAGCACTGAGTTGTAGGTTAGGTACTTGCTGAGAAATGTCGACTGTGTTGGTGATACCCAACTGGTCGAGGGTTTTCGCTGGGAGCGCGGTTAAAGAAATGCCGACTTTTTGAATGTTCTGCTTACGTTTTTGGGCAACGACTTCAATGACTTCACCGTTGTTCTTATCGACTTCTTTGCTTTGTTGTTGGGCGTGAATGCTTGTTGTACAGCATAAGCTCACTGATACCAATAAAAGACCATATTTGTTATTCATATATTGCTAACCTACACAATTAAAAGTATAAAAAATCAAATGAATTTAGAATGTTACGCATTCTTATGTATAGCATTCAACTGGCACATTAACGAGTTTTCAGGTCGCTAAAAGCCGCCAACGCGCGAAATTATGGCGCGTGAACAATGACCGCTTACCTCGTTTCATTGCCTTTGACCGTGGCAAGACTATGATCACAACCAACTTATTAAACAGACAACAGGTGTCTCATTGAAAACTCAATTTACCTACAAACGCTTGCTAAGTGCAAGCCTGCTGACCTTGTTGGTTAGTGCAAGCGCGCAAGCTAACGCACACGGCAAAAAAAGCTCGCCCGAATTTAATGTCATGAGTGCACTTGAGTTCAGCCCACAAGGCGTATTGTTCATTGGCGACACAAACAAAGGCTTGATCACCGCCATTGATTTAGTTGAGCGCAAAGTATCGTCAAACGTCAAACCGCCTGCGATAGCCGATTTGAAAAAACAAATAGCTGGGTTACTCGGGACTAAACCCTCTATGGTGCAAATACACGATATGGCGGTTAATCCCGTGTCAAAAAACACCTATTTAACTGTGAGCCGGGGCAAGGCTAAGAGTAAAAATGTCACTGCGGTATTGGTTAGAGTCAAACCTGACAGCAGCATAGAAGTGGTCGATTTAGACGGCGTTAAATACAGCACCGCTAAAGTGCCTAATCCGGTGAGCAAAGACAAAAAGTATCGTAATGGTCGTAGCAAACGCCTATATGCCATCACCCAAATGTCGTTTAAGAATGACAAACTTTATGTTGCGGGTATGTCGAATGAAGAATTTGCATCATCAATGTGGACTTATACCTATCCGTTTGGTGATGCCGCTGATGTGACCACTGTCGAGGTTTTTCATGGAGCGCATGGAAAATACGAAACTCACTCGCCCATTCGCACTTTTTTACCTGTTGATATTAACAACAAAAACCAATTGTTGGCCGCCTATGCTTGCACTCCATTGGTGACCATCGATATGGACCAAATTAAAGATAAAGCCCATGTTAAAGGCCGAACGATTGCCGAGCTTGGTGCAGGCAATGGCCCAATCGACATCATTTCTTATCAGTATGAAGGTGAACAAAAGATATTGCTGTCTAATAGTCGCCAACCTTTAATGTCGTTTAACGCCAAAACCATCGCTTCTTATAAAGGCAGCATGACCAAGCGGGCCAGTAGCTACACCGAAGGCGTAAAATTCGACACTATGAAAGCTAAAGGTGTGCAAGAGCTAGATAACTTTAATGACGATTACGTGCTAACCACAACCAAAATGCCCAATGGACAACTGGCGTTAACTAGCCTGTCAAAAGCGCAGTTGTAATGATGTTACGTAGTACATTGGCCACGCTGTCGCTGTGTTTTTCGATGGCGTCAGCCAAAGCTGATTCGGTAAAGCTGACTTTTGACTCACTCGCCAGCAGCGATACCTATGGACAGGTGACATTAGATTTGCCATTTGACGTAGAAATAAAAGCGTTGGATCTTAAAAAGGTGTTTGCACTTTATGTAGGTAAAAGTGTAGGTGAGAGTGTAGGTGATGGCCCTAGCATTACAGGCCGTTATGCGTTAACGCAGGGCAACCTGGTTTTTACGCCAAAATACCCGCCAGAGCCGGGTATGTCTTACACCGCGATATTTAATGCAAGCCTATTTAGTAAACAGGTGGGGCAAAACCATTCAGCGTTTAAACAACCACTTTACCAATTGACGCGATTCATTGAGCCAGAACAACCATATACCGCTGGTGAAGTGCTGAAGGTTTATCCGCAGGCTGATATTCTACCGCAAAATGTACTGCGTTTTTATGTCTATTTTTCGCAGCCCATGTCATTCGACAACCCCTATCAATATCTGTCGATTATCAACCAAAATAACGAAGTGGTGAGCGATGCGTTTGTTGAATTTCGCGAGGGCCTGTGGGATGAAAACCGGATGAGATTGACGGTATTTATTCACCCGGGCCGAATTAAACGTGGGGTTGGCCCTAACGTGAAACAAGGGCCCGTGTTTCAACCCCATCAGCACTATCAGCTAAAAGTCGATAAAACTTTTAAAGACCTTGCTGGCACCAAACTTAAGCAAGATTTTTACAAACCATTTACCATCACCGCACCTCAATATCAAAAACTCGACCCAAAAAGCTGGCAATTCAAATTGCCAGCCATCAATTCTTTGCAAAACCTAGTCATTCACCCGACGAGGTTACTCGACCCTGTTCTCACGCAGCGTATGGTTACTATGGTAAACAGTCAAACTGGTGCGATGGTGCCTGCTGATATTCAATTGAGTGTTGTAGGTGATAAGTTGTTGATAGAACCTGAATTACCGTGGTCTGCAGGGGATTATCGAATACAATTCGACTCCAAACTTGAAGACCTATCTGGTAATACGCCAGCCTGGGCATTTGACAGTGAAACGCCAATCAAACCTGTGTCTGGGTCTGCGAGTGAATACTCAATATCGTTTTCGTTGTAGGCTGAACCCGCAAAACGTGTGCCGCTATTTAAAAATAACAAAAACAACTGGACAAAAAGTAACCATATCATTACAATGCCTCCCTCACAGCTAAACTTGTGAACCAAATGTTAAGGAAAGCAGTAAACTGGAGACGGTATTCCTCAGAGTTACATCTACGTTACTAACGATTAAAAAATTCGCTCACAACAATCAACCGACCCATAATTGAACCTATTGGGCCGGATGTGTTTTTTTTGTTATTAAAAAAGGAAGGGTATGAACAACGTAATTAAACGCTCATTACTGGGGTTAACACTCGGTTTATCTATGACAGGCGCACAAGCCTCGACATGGGTACCAATAGGCGGTGGCTCAACACTTATATTTGTTCCAGTCGCAGGCCTTGGCGATATTCAAACCGACACCTTTCATTATGGTAATGATGCTACCGTTGTTTTAAATGATGTGGGCGATTCGTCTGCCGTTTATTACCGGGTTCAGAATTGGGTGGGCGACAAAGCCAGCGGCGGTTATGATGCCGCAGCCCAATGGCAGTGCGTTAATAAAACTCAATTAGCTGCAACCAACAATACCTTAACATTGACCAATATCGCCTCAGGGCGCTATCAAATCACCGCCTCTGCCGTGATGGAATCAGGCGCTGAGGTTTGTGATGTTACCGCGTTTAATGCCGGTCAATTTAACCATTCAGATGTGACGGCTCCTGCTGAATTTTTGGTGATAAACCATACTACGTTGGACAACACCGATAGTAGTAAATCCTATATGCATCGTTTAGACCCGACATCTTATGACCTCAAATTTAGATGGTTGCCAGTAACGGGTAGTGACAGCTATCAGTTGAACATAAATAAAGACTCAGTTGATTATCCGCTGACCGTAGATGCGGATACTTATGGGCAAGCGAATGAATTTCTTGTTAGAGACGTTTACGACCCTGTCACCGAGACCTACAAGCCTTACTCTGGTTTTGGTTACTTTAACTTTTCAGTGCAATATCAGCTCAATGGCCAACTATCCAATCCTATAGTTTCTACTATGGGCTCTAGTTATCAGAGGCCAATACCGCCAACTTTTATCGATGCTGATGACTATTTGAGTTTCTCAGGGTTGGAAGAAAATACAGTCCGATTGGTGTGGACAGCCGACAAACGAACGCCCTATTTCAATATCAAAGAAAGGAATTATGCAGACGCTTCACAGGTAGTAGGTGTTTATCTAACAGGTAGGTTTCCGGGTAGCAGCACTATAATTCAAAAAACTACTGGTGGCCGCGAGCGAGTTTACGACCACTTATTGATTAAAACCGAACCCAATGTATATAGAAACCAGTATTTTATTCAAGCATGTCGCACTATGGCATGTATCAACGCCGAAAATTCAACTCTATTCTACGACCCAGCAGATTTGACAAGAGTGGAACCTGTAGTTACTGGTATAAGTACCGCGCTACAATTTGCCAAGAACATGGAAAATTGGATAGTAAACCCTGGGCAATACGCGGTTGTTGAAGAAGAAAGTGGTGTTTATTTGAGTCCCAACGGTCTTGTTGCAAACAACAATTCATCATTAATCACAAGCGCTGGCGAAAGTGCTGGCGGTGGTAGCCCAACCAGTTTCCGCACCCCAGTAGTTAGTGACGAAATTCTTAACCGCTTGGAAGTTAACCCTGAAATAAACGCTGAAACCACCGCTCTATTGGGTGAACAAATCGATTTGAACACCGGTAGTGTGAGCTTTACTCATACCGATGTGAGCCTGCCGGGCAGCTCAGGTTTGCCGGTAAGCATTAGCCGAACACATAAAGGTGGTAACTACTCGTTCCAAAACACCCTTGAATTTGCCGACTGGCAGTTAGATATTCCATCGATTCAAACAACATTACTTGCTGGTCACAGTGGTTTCGGTGGTGGTTGGGGTAAAGGTACCGCTTGTAGTTCGGACCAAAGACCCGCTAAAAGCATAAAAATCAGAACTGATAATTATAAACCTTATGAGTATTTCAACGGAACAACCTTGTCTATTCCGGGTGTTACCAATGGTAAATTACTTAACGCCAATTATGCGACCTCAGGTGTTGGTGATCCCGCTCAGTATCGTTATTTGACCAAAGACAACTGGCGTATTAGCTGTTTGACAAGTTCGCAAACGCACAGTGGCGGCGAAGGGTTTAAAGCCACCTCACCACAAGGTGTAAGCTACTATTTTGATCGATATCGTTTGGTGCAAGGCGACTCGTTGACTAAAGACAAACACGCCCCGCGTTATTATGCCTTTATGATGGTCACCAAGGTAGAAGACCGCTTTGGAAACTTTGTTACCTATAACTACAATAGCAATAACCAATTGACTTCGATTGTCGGTCAAGATGTAGGTGAAGCTACTCCAAGAAGCATCAACATTGCTTACAGTACTGAGGAGGACCTGACCTATCGTATTAGCAGCGTTACTGCCAACAATCGAACTTGGACTTATGGATATCTTTCAGACCCTTACATTGACTCGACTTTGGTTAGCGTCACCCGTCCAGATAATAGTGCTTGGGGTTACGATTTAGCCGAGTTCTCGCATGCAAAAGTGTCACAAATGGGCAAGCTTTGTTTGGAAAATGCCGATACCGGTTATGCCTCGGGCAGTGTCACACACCCTAGCGGCGCAAAAGGTGAATTTAACTGGATACAGGTAGTCCATGGTCGCTCACAGGTGGATGGACTCTTAGATGATAGTAATAGAGACCCTTTGGTTCCTAGTTGTTTCGCCAACATCTCTATTAGCACAAAGAAACTGACAGGTCCTGGGTTAGATGACATGTTATGGACATATCAATACTCCCAAAATGCCGGTTCTTATGTTGGCGAAAATAAAGGTCAACTAAGCGATACCTTGCCACCACATATGGCTAAGGTCGATCACAAGTGGATTAAAGTAAATAATCCTGATGGCAGTAAAACAAAGCATTACTTTAACCGTAGCTATACCAGCGTTTTCGATGGTCTTGAAGTGTTGACAGATTACTTTGACACCGATGGCGCTACTTTGCTTAAAAGAGAAGAAAAGCATTATGCGCAAGGCGGCAAAAACGGTGCTGTAGAGCTTAATACAGAAAACATGAACCCTATTCAGTACCGTGCAGACTTAACTAAGTCGGTGCAAACTCTATATACTGCTGGCGTTGCTAACAGTACTTATATCACTGAGAATGGTGTGTTCAACATATATGGTAAGCCAACTTGGACTTATGGTTATAACAACGTTGATACGACGAAAAAGCAGTACACTCGCAGCGAATATTACTATGACACCACTCAATGGGTATTGGATTTACCAACTACGAAAGAAGTGTCTAGTGATAACAGTAATTGGACTTTGGTGAGCGAGCAAAGCTACCATAGTGCTACTGCTTTACCTTATTATGAATCGTCTTTTGGTCAATGGATAAAACGTTACGTTCAGTACAGCAACGGCAACCTAACCAAAGTCGAATTCAATGAAAAGATGAACGATAACAACTATCGCTGGCAGTATTTTGATAACTACAAACGTGGTAAAGCTCAAACTATCACTTTACCAGAGCGTGATGACGCAGCCGTAACCATTAATGCCACTTTAGTGGTCGATGATAATGGTTGGGTAAAAAGCGCTACAAACTTTAACGGTGAACAAACGGGTTATACCCATGACCTTATGGGCCGGGTAGAAACCATTACTCCAGCTGATACAAAGTGGTTACCTACCAATTTCACCTTCGAAAAAGTGAATAGCACCGATACAAATATGACTGGTGTTGTTAGCAACATGTACAAACAAGTAATGAGCAAAGGCAACTTTAACTCAACCACTTATTTTGATGGTTTGTATCGTCCGTTGTTAGTGAAAACCACCGACACCAGTTCAGGCATTAGTCGTTATCAGCGTAAAGCGTGGAATATCTATGGTAAAGAAAGCTTTAGTGCTTTCCCATCGACTAATGCCAGCGAAAATCAAGGTATGACCCATACGTTTGATGGTTTGCAACGTCCGGTTAAAACGACGCAAACAGCCACGGGTGCAGAGCAAATTATAGCTTACCTTAATGGTCAAAAAACCAAAGTAACCAGCTACAACGGTGACGAGACGACCACAACGTACTTGGCTTATGGAGAGCCAAGAAGCAAACAGATGATACGCACTGATTCACCTGAAGGTGTTGTTACGACTCAAAGCTACAATGTTTTTGGTAGTGTAACGGCCATTACTCAAGGTGGTGTAACACAAAGTCATTTCTACAACACCCGACAGCAGTTGTGTAAAGTAGTACGTCCAGACACAGGCACAACAGCTTATGGCAAAAACATTATTGGTGAAATCATTTGGGTTGCTACAGGCGCAAGTGGTAGCAAAACAAGTTGTGATGCAGGCAATGTATTGGCCAGTGAAAAAACCTTTTACACTCACGATAACCTTGGTGCCAACAAAACGGTTAATTACCCAGACGCCACCAGTGCAGATTTAACGTACGCTTATGACAATCAAGGTAACTTGAAAACGTTAACAGCCGGTAGCGTAGTACAAAGCTATAACTACTTCAGTGGCGGTAAACTGGAAGACGAAACGTTGAGCGTTGATGGTAAAAGCCTTACAGTCGATTATGGTTACAATAGCTCGCAAGCGTTGAGTAGCATGACGTATCCAGACAACACGGTTATCGACTTTGCACCAAACGGTTTTGGTGAGCCAACTAAGGCTGCGGGTTTCGCAACTAATGCTCAATATTACCCAGACGGCCAAGTAAATAGCTTTACCTTTGGTAATGGTGTTAACCATGTAACAACGCTTAATACCAGCAAAATGCCTTCAAGCATTACGGCAACTAAAGATTTGTCATCACAAAACAGCTTCACGGTAGAAGAGCAGACATACACAAATGCACTATATAATGAAGCTGACGATACGATTGCTTCATCTTCGAGTGGTACATCTACAACCATCATGGATTACGGTTATTTGTATGACAACCAAGGTAATATTACCAGCCAAACTGATATGGTGAACAGTGCTTACAGCATCACAGGCATGACTTATGATG
Organism: uncultured Alteromonadaceae bacterium; assembly: GCA_938085045.1. Classification (GTDB taxonomy): domain Bacteria; phylum Pseudomonadota; class Gammaproteobacteria; order Enterobacterales; family Alteromonadaceae; genus JABSOG01. The sequence continues at coordinate 48,832 of CALKGI010000041.1, read as the reverse complement.
GATTGGAGCGATTGACTGCTGCGAATGGTTACTGGGGTGATGTTGATATTGATTATGATACTTTGGGTAACATCCAACATTATAACTTTACCAACTCATCCAATTTGCCAAGCAGCACACTTGCCTACGCTTACAACGATAAAAACCAGTTAAAGAGTGTTAGTGGTAGCAAAAATCAAACGTTTGAATACGACAGCCGTGGTAACGTAACCAACAACGGTAAAGACGCGTTTGACTTTAACAAAGCCCAGCAAATCATGTCGGCAGGTGGCAGCACTTACGTTTATGACGGCCATGGTCGTAGAGTGAAACGTACATTGTCAGACGGCACAATTAACTACAGCCTGTATAGCCAAAGTGGCAAATTGTTGTATCGTGAAAAAGATACTCAAAAAGTTAAATATGTCTTTATGGGTGGGCTGCAGGTTGCCAGAGTAGATGCTGCCACACAGTATATTCATACTGATTTGTTGGGTTCAGCAGTTGTTGAAACTAACAGCGCTGGTAGTGAGATTGCCAATAGCAGAATGCACTATCGTCCATTTGGCGCGACTGTAGAGGCTGCTAGAGATGAAGTGGGTTATACCGGACATAAGTTTGATGCTGATATTGGTTTGAGCTATATGCAGGCACGATATTATGACCCTGAGATTGGTCGGTTTTATTCGAATGATCCGGTTGGCTTCTCCAATAGTCACAACTTTAACCGCTTTACTTACGCCAATAACAATCCATATAAGTATATCGATCCTGATGGAAAATCAGCTGCAATGGCACGCAAATTCTGGACGATAGATAGTGTTGTTACAGGTGGCGCTGTTAAACGATGGACTGGTAATTTTCTCGCAAGTCCTGTCGTGAGAACAGCGAAAATTGTTTTGGGAACTGCAGCCATTACTGCATGTGCTGTGGCAGAACCGTGTGGAGCTGTGGCTGCTACTATGGCTGGAGTCGGCGCCGTGAATGTAGCTGATGGGCTTATGGGTGAATCTTCAGTTTCTTATGCTTTGCATGCTGGTGGCGTAGATTTGAATACTGCTGACGCAGTTGCTGCTGGGGTCGATTTAATTGGAGGTGGTAAAGGCCAGCTTGATAATTTGGCTGATGTGGGAAAAGCATTGGTTAGCGATGGTGCAGCCAAATTGGGAGCAAAAGTTGTAGCGGGCGTTACAGATATGGCTATAATGCAAATGGAAGCAAGTGAAAACCTTGATAAATTGGGCAATGTTATATCAAGTCCTTCAAGCACCACTAGTCAGAGCACAACTGCACAATCTACACAAGAACGTGGTTGGTTGGACATGTAATGTGTTGCTTTTTAAATCACTGCTAATGGAAACGTGGTTTCATCTTAATTTAAACCCGTTTCCACTGACATAATTGAATATAACGTAGGTATTGGAGGCAGAGTTGAACATTAAGCGAATTAAGTATTTTTCCGGCTTTTTGATTTTACTATGTTTTACGTCATTTCTTTGGTTCATCTGTTTAAAACAAGCAGTAACCAGTAGCGTAATAATAGAAGGCAGAATACTTCATTTTGAATGTAGTGAAAATACGGAATATGAGGGGGTGTTCGATTATGTGGTTACATTGCAAAATAGAATAACATACTACAATGAAGGCCCAATTCACTGCGATAAAATCGCGACCTTACAAAAAAATGCATTGGTGAATGTTACTGTTCGTGATTATCGGCTTCTTCAGTTAAAAACGGAAGATGAGGTCGTGTTGTCATATTCTTTTTTGAATGGAGAAGAAGATAAAGAAAGTACAGTTCTGTGGTTGCTGGCAATAACAATGACATTTCTTCTCATTAGAGTTTGGCTACAAGCACAAAAAGCATGGAGATTGGGTGATAAATAAGAAGAGATAAAGAGATAAAGAGTAAGGGATCAAGTCGCTTTATTTATATTACTCTTGAAATCCGGTTTATAGTCAATAGATTAGCCTAATGCAATGCGCAGATAAAAAGTGAATTATGGCGATTTTCACGTTGTCCTGTTATCACTCACGAAATACGAATAAATGCGGCTGAAGAGATGTTAGGGCAAGGGGTCTGTTAGGGCAAGGGGTCAGGTGTCTGATTCTTGAACTAAGATCCATACAAGTACATGTCACGGGGCCTTAAGCAAATTCTCAAGGCTATCGACAACTTTTATATCACCCATGAAGTGCGAGTACGTAAAAATCGTGATCCTAGAAAAGTTAAGGGGTCAAGTCGCTTGATTTATAATACTCCTTAAACCGCGCTTAAAAGACAACCAAACCAGCTAAAAGAAAAGTTAAGGGGTCAAATCGCTTGATTTATAATACTCCTTAAACCATGCTTAAAAGACAACCAAACCAGCTAAAGAAGCCAGCAATGCCAAGGCCACCACGAATAGAATATGAGCACGCTTTTTACCATGTAATGAATCGCGGTAGGGCTAGGCAAACAATCTTTCATAGTGACATCTATTATGAGGCTTTTCTTGCTACAGTCGCTGAAGCTTGTCAACGGTTTGATTGTATAATTCATGCGTACTGTTTGATGGGTAACCATTATCACATCTTGATTGAAACACCCAAAGCCAACTTGAGTCGGATAATGCGACACATTAACGGTGTATATACGCAGCGCCACAATCGATTGAGAAAGACAGATGGGCCGTTGTTTCGCGGGCGTTTCAAAGCAATTTTGGTTGATCAGGATGGCTATCTGTTACAACTGTCTCGATATATACACCGTAACCCAATAGATATGAAAAAACCACTAGTAGCGCAGTTGAGTGACTATCGTTGGTCGAGTTACCCTGCCTATATCGGCAAAGCTGCACCATTAGAGTGGCTATGCCGTGATAAAACCTACGGGATGTTAGGCCACAAAGATAGTTACAAAGATTATGTGTTGGCCGGTGTAGATAAAGAAACTGCTGATTTTTATCGCAAGGGCAACATGGCAGCGTTTATCGGCGATAAAAGTTTTAGGCAATGGGTTTATGAAGAATTACTCCCTGAACTGGAGGCAGCGGAAAAAGGCCGGATAGTACAACCGGATTTAACGATGACTCAAGTGATTAAAGGTGTTTCTAGCTATTACAATCTTAAACAAGGTGATATAACAAAGCAGATCAAAGGGCCTCAACAAGAAAATAAACCAAGAAAAATAGCTATGCATTTGTGCCAAGAGTTAGCCGCTGCCAAGTTGGCCGATATTGCAGTTAAATTTAATTTAAACAACATTGGTTCGGTAAGTTTTATCACTCACCAGATACGAGAAAACGCGGCTAAAGAGAAGGCATTTCAAGCTGAAATTGATCGCTTGATTAAAAGTATTATAAATCAAGCGACTTGACCCCCTTTGTTGTTTGTTGTTTTTTTATCGTTGCAAACAACAATTACACTGTGATTTCTTGTTTTAGATTTAAAGTTGAAGACCACTAATAGAACGTAAGTGGGTTGACTAACAGAAGGGGACATTATATGTCAATTTACTTGTGTGTAAACTGCCGTCATAAATTCAATGACATGGATTCGATATGCATAAATCGGGCTGACGAAAAACAAAAGTTTGCCTGCCCAAACTGCAAAACGTCACTCGCTGTACTAGGCAAACCTTTGCTCCCCAGAGGGGCATTTCGATATTATGTTTCGATTGTTCTGCTGTTGATCGTAATTCCTGCAAGCATGACTTTAGTGGAGTATTCTACCGGGTTAAACATATCAAAGTTTGAGCTATTTAATCTGGCGATTAATCTGAAATCAAGTATACCATTGGCATTTTTTATTTACTTTCTGCTGATCGCGAATAAACCTGCGGAGGTTATCAAGACTAGGCTACATGAGTAGTAAGTAAGGGGGTGTAGGTCTGACTGTGAACAGTAAATCAATAACTTTAGAAGATAACTTTTTTGTTGTTGTTTGACCCCCTCTTTGTTTTTATAAGTAGCGTTTTTAAGCGCGATCACCATACCCCTTTGCCATCATCAGTATGCAACGCCTGATTTCAACGCTACAATGTTTGACTTGATCAATTGAGTGTTTATATAAGGATTTTTAATGCAGTTTTCACCATTTAAAGCCATGCTCGTGGCCAGCAGTTTGTTACTGGCTAACCCGTCTTTTGCCGATAAAGTATCTCAAAAAGCCATAAAGGCAGCTATTACTCACCCCGATAGACCCGTTGCAGATGCCAAAGACGACGCCAAAAGAAAGCCCGAAGCCATCATGAATTACTTTGACATTAAGCCCGGTAGTACGGTGTTAGATGTGTTGGCAGGTAGTGGTTATTACTCTGAAATGTTGTCTAGGGTGGTGGGTGAGCAGGGCAAAGTCATCATTCATAACGACAAGCATTTTTTGAAATATTATGGCACCAAACTGGCCAAACGGCTTGATAGCGGCAAACGTCTGAGTAATGCCGAGCGCATTGATATTTCGCTCAATACGTTAGATTTGGCCGAAAACTCAGTTGATACCATTTTTATCATTCTTGGCTATCACGATTTTTATTATATCTTTAGCGAGACTGAAATAATCAATGTGCCTAAGGTGTTGGCCAAGTTTAAAAAGTTCCTTAAACCCGGTGGTACTATCGCCATAGTTGACCACGAAGCGGTTAAGGGCGCACCGGCTAGTGTTGGCAATACCTTGCACCGAATTGACCCTGAGGTGGTTAAAACCGACATGAAAAAAGCCGGATTTATCTTAGACGGCGAATTGCCAATTTTACAAAACACCACAGATGACAAATCGAAGGAAATTTGGGATATTCCTGGGCGTCAAACCAGCCGCTTTGTAATGCGGTTTAAAAATGGTCAATGAGCGTGGTAAAAACCGAGCTTAACTTATTGGTTTACTTAAATACTCTTCAAACCAATGGATTCGATCTCACTGTTGAGGGAACAATTTGCCCATTTTAGCGGCGAATCAAACAATACCCACTAAACTTACAATAACGGGAATTAGTTTAACAACAGTGAGGCGTAAAGATGATAAAAATACCAGTGGTAGACTTAAGCAAAGCACGTAATGGCGACCTTAATGATAAAAAGGTGTTGGCTGAGCAAATTAATCTGGCGTGTAAAACTGTTGGTTTTTTTACCATCAAAGGGCATGGTATCGATAAAGGCGTTTTTGACGATTTATATCAATATATCAATGCCTTTTTCGCCTTGCCGTTAGACCAAAAAGAGCAATGCGTAACCGATGTTCAACCCTGTTATTTTCAACACAATGGTTATAGCCCCGTGTTGGGCGAAAGTGCTAATGCATTGATGGGTAAAGGGCATTTGCCTTGTGATAGTGTCGAAAAATTCAGTAATGGTAGATCACTGTTAGATGACAACTTTGAATTACCTTTTCCGACAGACCCGTCCTGCGATGGATTTAGGGCGGCGATGAAAGCCTATTATCAGGCGTGTAGACATTTAACTAGTATGTTGAGCGAGCTTTTTGCGCTGGCACTGGGATTACCTCAAAATTATTTTGTCGATAAAATTGACCAGTCAGAAGATTACTTACGCCTGCATCATTACCCTGCGCTTATACAAGGTAAAGGGTTCGATCAAAGAGTGTATGAACATAAAGACATTTCGATACTGACTATTTTGAACGATGCCCAACCCGGGTTAGAGGTGCTGACCACCGATGGGCAATGGGTTAGGGCCGTCACCGACGAGCCAGATGAGTTTATTGTTAATATCGGTGATTTTATGCAGCGCTGGACCAACGACGAATGGCGCTCAACTCTACACCGGGTGGGCCTGAGCGATAAGGCGCGTCAATCGATTATTTTCTTCAGTTACGTGAACCCAGATACCGTGTTAGAGACCTTTCCCAAATTCCTCAAAGATGGCAAATCCAAATATGAACCTGTAGTGTTCGACCCTTATATTGGCGAATTAACGCGCAAGTTATTTGGGCATTGAATATGGCCATTGTGAATGATGAAATATAGTTGGGCAAGCACGGGGAAATGGCCCCTGTGTTGCCCAATTAATTGGGCTGTTAACTCAAATCAACCGCGTCTTTTTCTAAACGCATAAGCGCCAGCACGGCCTAAAGTCTTAAAGAAAACCCCCCATTCACTTAAATTGGCTTTAGGCTTTTTATTGTTGGCCATTCTATCGAGCTGAAATTCGTACCAAACAATGTCTAACATCGCCATTTTATCGACCGCCCTAACACCGGTTGTTAGCGTTTTTAACTTAATGGTGTGTTTGTCATCACTCATTAACTTGTTTGGCAGGGCAGGGTCTACAGCTAATGGCCGAGCCAGACCAATAAAATCAGTCGCACCGCTTTGCAATGCGGTGGTCATGCCATCGGCAGAGCGAAAACCGCCGGTAACGACAACTGGGGTATCAACTAAGCCACGCACTTTTTCGGCATAAGCTAAAAAATACGCTTCACGCTTTTGAGTGGTCGGTTTGACTTTGTGACCAACCATCGATGGACTTTCGTAAGTGCCGCCCGATATCTCAATTAAGTTGATGCCAGCGCCCGCCAATGCTTTGACCACTTCCATTGAATCTTCTTCGGTAAATCCGCCACGCATAAAGTCGGCTGAATTGAGCTTAATGCCTATTGGAAAATCATCGCCCACGTTTTTACGAATGGCCTGATACACAGCCAACACAAAGCGCATTCGGTTTTGCAACGAACCACCCCATTGGTCGGTGCGCTGGTTGTGCCTAGGTGATAAAAACTGGCTGACCAAATAACCGTGAGCACCGTGAATTTGTACGCCGGTAAACCCTGCTTCTTTAGAAAGTCGGGCGCTGGTGGCAAATTTTTCGATGATGTCGAGAATCTCAAGCTCGGTTAACGCACGTGGGGTGTTAAAGCCTTTTTCTAGGCCGTTTTCGAGTGAAATGGCTGAAGGCGCAACAGGTTCTTTGCTAATAAAGTTAGGGATTTGTTTGCCCGGGTGATTCAGTTGCGTCCATATTTGACTGTCGTTGGTTGTGCCCGCTTGCGCCCAGCGTTTAAAAGGTTCGAGGTCGCTTTGGGTGTCGAGCACTACATTTTTAGGTTCGCCAAGGGCTGTGCGGTCAATCATGATATTGCCAGTGATTGATAACCCTAAACCGCCTTCGGCCCAAGTTTTATAAAGGTTCACCAATCCATGAGAGGGGTCGTGACTTTTGGTGCCCAACTGCTCGCTCATTGCTGATTTGAACAATCTGTTTTTGACAACCGTGCCATTGTTTAACGTAAATGGCTGATTCAACTGAATGGGATGGCTCATCATAATACCTTTTATAAGTGATAGGTTAGTAGTCGGGTGTAAACTTACTAGACCGGTCGTCTATTAATTAAATTTAAAAAAACGAACATCCATTTGGGTGGTGTTCGTCGGTGTTTTTTTACAATCTTCACGAGACTTTAATTTCAATATATATCGGCAAAGACTGATGTTATCTTCGTAGGCCACACTTCAATATCGCTTGTACAAGGTTAGAGCGATACTGAAGACCTAATGCCAGCTAGTTAGGAATGAAAGCGTGGTAGGAGCGTCCGTCTCGGCGCGATTTTGGTTGAAAACCAAATTGAGATTGAAATGGCTTCGCCATTTATCGCGGCGAGACGCAGCTACTACCATGGTGCATTCAAACATTTTGCTTAACCCGGTTAACACTAAGGTTTCAACAACCCATCGAGCATTAAAAACAATATTTCTTTGGCCGAGTCGGTGTTGCCTTCAAGCTTCATTTGCAACAAGCTGCCCTCCCAAGTTGCCCAAAAAACAGCGGTGACTTGTTCGGCGGTATAGTCATTGCGAATTTGCCCAGCCTCTTGCGCTTGTTGCATAAGGGCGCCAACGACTTGTTTTGACTTAGCAACCGATTCGAGCATTGCGGTTTGGCATAACTCGCTTTGGTTACCTAATTCGGCCGCTATGCTGCCAATTAAACAACCTTGCTGACAGTTTTGGCTCGAAAACCTGTCTAACATAAGGCAGTAAACCGTTTTAAGCTGCGCTAGTGGTGATTCGTCAGAATTCGCCAAAAAATCATCGAGTTGAGTCAACAGCTGCGCGCTGTAAACCCGAATGATCTCTGCAACAAAGGCTTCTTTGCTGGCAAAATAATGATAAAACGAACCTTTAGGCACGTTTACCGCGTCGAGTATTTGTTTAATGCCGGTGCCATGGTAGCCATGCAATGATAGCTGTTCGATACCGGTTGTGATTAACGCCTCTCGCGTTTGTTCACTGCGTTTAGGTCTGGCCATTCGTGCATTATATGACCGGTCGTCTAGTAATGCAAGTGTTGCAGGCCAAAATCGCGAGCTGGAGCTAGCTCCTACTCAGCCGCTGTCGAGATATCAAATTCAAAACAAGCCCCACCGGCTGGTGGGCAGCTACAGCTAATGGTGCCGTTAAGCAGGCGTTCGACAATGTTATAACAAATATGAAGGCCTAATCCGCAGCCGCCGCTTGTTCTTTTAGTGGTATAGAATGGGTCGAATATTTTGCCCAATTGGTCGGTTGATATTCCGCTGCCGTTGTCGCAAATCATGATATTTATTTTTGTGTCTTGGGGTTGAATAGTAAGTGTTATTTCGCGGTTTTTATCGTCTTTTGGTGAGTCGTCGAAGCCATGGATAAAAGCGTTTAAAATTAAGTTGGTGACAACCTGAGCTATTGCGCCGGGGTAGCTGTCTATGCTCAGTTCGTCTGGACTGTTGACTGTGATGGTAATTGATTTGGTGGTTAATTTTGATTGCAGGCCGTTGGCTATTTCTTGTAGGTAATCGCTTAAGTCAAATACTCTGCGCTGCTCTGACATTTGGTCGACCGACACTTTTTTGAAGGTGTTGATTAAGTCGGCCGATTTCATCAAGTTATTTGACACTAAATCGGCGCTGGTTTGCATGTGCAACAGTTTTGACTCAAATGTAGATAGTTTCAGGGATTTGTTCTGGTGGCTTGTCAGTAATGAACCAATCGAATCTTGTAACATCGAAATAGCGGTGATGCCAATGCCCACTGGGGTGTTAATTTCGTGAGCAATACCGGTGACCAAAGACGACAACGCGACATGTTTTTGTGATTCTATCAGTTGCTTTTTGGCGTTGAATAAGTCGGTGCTGCGCCGGGCAACTTGCTTTTCTAGCTCGGCATTGTGCTTAGCCAAAGCGGCTAAACGATAACGATATAATAGAAAAACCATGAGGGTCAGTAATATCACAATTAAGGTTCTAACCCATTGCAATGCCCACCAAGGGGTGGCAACGTGCACTATAATACTGGCATTTTTGTCAGACCATATGCCTTGGTTATTGCCGCCTTTCACTTCGAATGTATAACTACCCGGGCTGAGGTTGGTGTAGCTGGTAATGCGGGCGTCATTGGCTTGGTGCCAGTTGTTATCAAACCCTTTTAGCCGATAAGAATAGCGGTTTTTATCTGGGGTTTTAAAATCTAGCAGGGTAAATTGAAACTTTAAATCTTTAGTGTAATGTGGCAATTTCAATACCGATTCATTGGTAAAAGACACTTTTTCATGCGGTTGATGATCAATCCAAATTTTGCTTATGGCAGTAACCGCGGGGCGACTGCTGAAATTGAGCCTGTCGGGTATGACTTTAGTGACGCCTTTGTTGCCGCCAAAATACAATTGACCGTCTTGGGCTCTGAGCACGGCGTTGGCCAAAAACAGGTTATTGTCGAAACCATCTTTGTTGGTAAAGTTAACGAAAATGCGCTGCTTCATATCATATCGGCTAATGCCCTTGCTGGTGGCAAGCCACAAATAACCCTGATCGTCTTCGGTGATACTTTTAATGTTGTGGCTGTTAATGCCCTTTTTGTCGCTAAAATGCTCAAATTCGCTGCTTAAGAGCGTTAACTTGTCGAGTGATTGTTGCAAACCAACCCATAAGGCGTGCTGATTAGTTTGATAGAGGGTATTGACCACAACACCGTCAATGCTGGTGGGTTGGTTTTTGTCATTGTGGTAATTGATAAAGTGGGGTTTGCTTTTTATTAGCTTTGTGCCTTTTTTTGCGTAGGGTTTTGGATTGAATTGACTTAACGCACCGCCATTGGTGCCTATCCAAATATTGCCTTGGTGATCTTCAAGTAATGCGGTGACCGAGTTGTTAGTAAGAGTGGTTGTATCGGTTTTGTCAAAGCGGTAATGTTCGGTTTTACTGCCGTTAAAGCGAACCAACCCCTCATGATTGGTACCAATCCATAATTCATTTTTGTTGCTGAACAGCAAACTGCTGACACCTTTGTCGGCAAGGTCGCCGAGTAAGTGGTTTTGGTCTTTAAGCTTGGTCTTCAAATCAGTCGGATTAACCATAGGTAGCTCGCTGATAGACAGCGAAAACAACCCTTGAAAGCCGCCAATCCAAAGGTTGCCCTGTTGACCTTGAACAATGGTGGTGATCTCCATGGGTTCCATGTCTAATCTTGTAACTTGCCCAGTGCTGGGTGACATCGTCATTAATCCATTGTTGGTGCCCAGCCAAATTTTGCCTCGGTTGTCTTGGGTGAACGTATTAACGCGGCCAATGGGTTTTGACTGTGCTTGAGGTTGTTGCACAGTGGCTTGGCCTGCGTAGCTGTAAGTTTGAAAAGCGTTAGGAGTCGATTGGATTTTGAGTAAACCCGAAAAGCGAGTGGCGAGCCATAAGATGTCGTTATGGTCGACTAAAATGTCTCTAATGTCATTTCCCGGTAGCAATACTGTGGCCCCGTTGTCACGCAAGGGGGTTAATTGCTTTTTGTATTGGTTCCAGCGATAGAAACCTTGCGTGGTGCCGACCAAAATACCGCCTGCGCTGTCGATTTGAATACAGTTGACTGAACGTCCACTCCAAAACTGCCATCGATATTTGGCTTTTTGGGTGTCAAATAACGCCAAGCCTTTTTTGGTGCCAATCCAAAGCTGGCCTTTGTCGTCTGCCTTTAATGCACGCACAAAGAGGTCTTGTTGAATTGGGTCGCTGATTTTTTTGTCAAATAAGGTGAATTGCCCGAGGTGGTTTTTGTCAAGTTTGTTGAGTCCGCCGCTGGTGCCAACCCACAGCATGCCATCGGTTGTTTGGGCCATGCTCCAAACCCTGTCGTGACTTAGTGATTTGGCGTTTTTGGGGTCGTGCTTAAAGTTGGTGAATGCTGGCACGTTATTATCATTTTTTGCGTTATTTTTAGCATTGTTGTTTGCGAGAGTTGCAGAATTAAGCATGCTCAGGCCACCGCCATTGGTGCCAATCCAGATATCTCCATCACTGTCTTCGAAAATCATCTGAATTAAATCGCTGCCCAAAGAGTTTGGATCATCCGGGTTATGCACAAAGTGGTCAATTAAGGTTAGGTCGTTTTCGTAAACCAACAGACCCTGACCCCAAGAGCCAATCCAAATGCGGTTTTTACTGTCGACAAACATATTGCTCGCATCGGGGGTTTTTAGCGATATTTGCGCGTGCATTTTGTCGGGCGGCGTCAACGACACTGGGTTTTGAATGGTATCGCTGTAGGTTTCGAATTCATATCCATCAAAGCGTACCAAACCACTGGGTGTGCCTAACCAAAGAAAGCCCGCTTTGTCGTTTGCCATCGAGTAAACCGAGGCCTCAGGCAGCCCTTCGTAAACCGAAAACCGTTGAATATTGCCATAAAAGGCATCGGCAGAGGTGGGGGTTGCGATTAGCGTAAGTGATACACACAAAAGATAAAAACAGACTAAGCCAAGGGTCGATAATCGAGTGATACCAGCGCGAGGTTTAATGCATTTTGGTGAGGACATAATGAATAAAGCGGGTGACAGGGCACCATTCATAACAATTTCCTACTTTACGGCTTTTTTGATGGAGATAATTGAGCATAGTTCAGAATTGGGGATTTACGTAGGTGTCGCCATTATCGTCGTTTTATTGGCTGGATAAAGTGCAATTGGCGGGGTTGGGCGTAGTATTTTATACATGAGTCATCTCATTCTTCTACTGTGATTTCAATAAGACCATCAATATTGGTTGTTTTTGTTGTCATCGATTCAATCACAAATTCAAACTGCTCATTATTGCTGCTGGATGGTTTTTTAATCTGGGCCCTATCGATTTGTTATTTTGGGTTACGTTTTCAGTTTTTTGCCATTAATCTGTAACCAAGATATTAATTTATCTTGCTCCCATCGAGGGCTTTTTCCTATAAACAAATCAGGTTCTGGGAATGATAAACGCTCAGTTTCATTTTTGATGTCTGTGTCATTCAAATCACTTGTTATTGGGTTTCTTTGTTGTATGGACTGTAGCAGTTCATACGCAGAAAGGACTCTCATTCTCTCCAGCGTTCTTCTGCTTATACTCAACATTTCGCAAACATCATCAATTGTAAGGTATTTCATTGATTTTCCTAAAAATAAGAAACTAGTCATTAGTTGTCGTATTTTGACGTATAATATCGCACTTCGTCAATCAATGATTATACAACTTATGGCCAATTGTCACATGAGAATAGGAAGCTAATAAGGATTTTTTGGATTCTTCGTGTATTTAAATGATATTTTCGACACAATTAAATGAATCCTGTCGTGCTTTGTCGTGCTTTGTCGTGCTTTGTCGTATATTGACGCATTGATTTGAGTGTGCTATTTTTTATGAACTTTCTATTGGTTAGTGTTTAAGGCGTGGCTATGAGTAACCAATTTATTATGAAACGAAAACAAATAATTGTTTTATCCGAACAAAGCGATGCACTCAGCATTAATAAGGCTCATGACTTTATTAAATATGCCGGTATTGAAGCAGCAGAATTCCTATTAAAAGCGAAAAAATAATGAAGGCTATTATCTATTGGAATCGTAAGGTTCAGACGGAAATTGATAATTTCCCAGAGGGAGTGCTTGAACGAATTAATTTCGAATTCACGGCCTTGCAAAATGATTGCTCTAACGCATCTAGTGAGGAAGAAGTTGTACTTGATGAAACGGCTGAGTTTTCACCAGCTCAACACAAAGCAATGCGTGAAACTATTGGTCGATATGCAAGGCAAATCACAATCAAAAGCGGGGACTCATATCGTGTTATTTATGTAGTAAAATTCCCTGAAGGGATCTACGTGTTACATGCCTTTAAAAAGAAAACAAATGGGACCAGCAAGAAGGACTACACGCCAGCCAAAAGCAGATATAAAGATTTGGAACAGTACCGAAGGGATAAAAAACTGAAGTAATTGGCTAATCTTACCTTGGCATTGTTGACAAATAACGATTGATTTATACTAAATTTAGTATAATCTTGGCGATATGAGCGTTATTTTTATATATGGGATGGGCCGTGGAATTCGTAACTGTTAGTAATCCTTTTTTATCTTCCTGCGATGAAGATGTCGCCATTGACAAGCATTATAGAGCGCAGTTAATGGTTTCAATTCGAAATATACTGCACGAACGAGGATTAAACCAAAAGGCGGCAGCTGAGCTTTTGGGTGTTAAGCAGCCTCGGGTCAGTGATATTATTAATGGTAAAGTCAGCGCTTGTTCTGTTGAAAAGTTGTTCTTGTATTTGCACAAATTGGGGGTCGAACTTCAGTTTGATTATAGTGAGGGTGCTTTTCGTAGCAATGTAACCCAGCAAAAGATTGCCTGAGTGCTAGTTTCATCATTACCCTATTATGTTCCAGAGTAAGGCCTTCCCACCTTTCAATTCTTCCCCTTTAATCTAGCAAGGCCTACTTTGGCGATAACATAGAGCACCACGCCAACCACCAAAAGTTGTTCGATAGAAGCGAAAAAACCAATCATAAAACGCAGCCGGTAAAGGAAAAAGACCAATAAACAGATTATGCCCAATAACATCATCAGGCCCGAAAGCCGTTGAAATCCGGGCAATATATCAAACCCGACTCTGCGACCGACAATCAAAAAAGTGGCTATCATGCTGATGATGGGCAAAAAATAGAGGATCACGTTGCTGTTTAACAGGTTAGCTTTGATAAAAAACAATGAATAAAAGACGATGATACCGGCAAATAACCCCGGAATTGCGGTGGCAAATATGGCGGTGGAATAGACGTAATGCACTGGTTTTCTAACGCTAGCTTTGGTTTGGGTTAAGTTGAGCAACAAGCAAAACAAAGGAATACCTACCAGTACAGCGCCAAGGTGCAGCTGATACTGTGATAGGTATTCTAAAAACTGGTTAACGCTCATGGTGTCATTGCTTCGTTGCCTTTTTATTAGCACTGATTTGTTACAGTCGTTTGCATTAGAGCATGGGCATGATTTTATGGCAAATTGGTCGTTAACCCACACCTCACAAACCCTAACTTCTATTATTTCGCATACACCCACTGTGATTTGGTGACGGTCTGCGTTTGACTCTATATGGTTTTTAATACTTCGAGTAATACATTATCCCTGTCTTTTAGTATTGCTTGGTGAACAGCTTCAGCCGCTTGGTCGTCTACATATTCTTTTGATTCTGGCAGACTGTCTACAGTGTGCCCTTTGGTCAGTGACTGCCGAGTGGCGGTCAAATAGCGCCAACAGCCATAAAGTGGAGACAGCAGCAAGACGAGTTGACGAAAGTACCAGGGTATTTTTCTCCACGATTCGTAAAAGGCTTCGGCAGTGGTATCACCATGAATGAGGTTAAGGCCTCGGTTTTGTAGCGACAGAGCACTGCGTTGCGAGACCAAACCTAGTGATTTTCGTTTGACAACCATTTTATATGATTGAACTAAAAACCAACTTTTTGTCGATTTTACTCCCTCGTATACCACATTGTCACAAGCGTCGAGTCTTTGATTGATGTTGGCATATAACTGTGGAGCGCCTATGTGGATCATAGGAAAAATCAAAAAATTCAGCTTTTTGTGGGGACTCGACAGCTCATAAAAAGCGCTGCGTAGGCCTAAAGCGCTACTTTCGAGAAACTGCATGGTTTTTCCTTTGGTAGACAAGGAAAGGGTCGTTTATAGCAATTATGGTGAAGGCAGTGCTCCTCATACATTTGGTGCGGCTGCCTTTTTGCTTAGGAAAGATGGTGAAGCATGTTTTATTCTATATTCTGAATCTGTTCCCGCATCTGCTCTATGAGCACCTTTAATTCAACCGCTGCATTGGTAATATCAGCAGTAATAGATTTAGAACCTAAGGTATTAGCTTCGCGATTAAACTCTTGCATCATAAAGTCTAAACGTCTGCCGCAGGCGCCGCCTTTTTTGAGGATTTTGTTGGTTTCTTTTACGTGTGAATCCAAGCGGTCGAGTTCTTCGGCTACATCAGATTTTTGCGCTAAAAAGACCATTTCTTGTTCCATTCTGGCCGGATCAAGGTCGGTTTTGATTTCTTCTAGGCGGGTGTGCAATCTCTGCTTTTGCCATTTAAGCGCTTCGGGCAATACGTCTGTCACAATCACTGCTTGTTCGGTGATAGCGTCTAATCGCTGCACGATCATGCCTTTTAGGTTTTCGCCTTCGTCGGCTCGGGCCTGAATGAAGTCGGTGAGCAGTTGGTCGAAGCCTGTCATTAATTCGGCGTTTAGTGCGTCCATGTCAGACTCTTCAGCTTCCATCACGCCTGGCCATTTGAGTACGTCTAGTGGGTTTATTTCGCCGCTGCCAGCAGCCTCAGCAACCCATTTGGCGTTATCTATGACTTGTTTGGCTAGGGTTTGGTTTATTTGCTGGCCGCTGGCTGATGCTGGGTTGGCATTAAAGCGCATGTTGACTTCTACTTTACCACGTTGCAGTTGTTTTCGTAGACGTTCGCGTATTATTGGCTCAAGTGAGCGAAATTGCTCTGGTAGGCGGATAAAGGTTTCGAGATATCGCTGGTTGACGGAACGAATTTCCCATACGGCGGTGCCGGTGTCACTTTTTTGTTCGTTTCGGGCATACGCGGTCATGCTGTAGATCATTGATTTTTACCTGTTAGGCTCACTTTGGCCAAATTATACAATAACCATCAGCAATTTGTTAAATCTTGTGTCAGAAGCGGTTATAATAGCCGGAATTTTTTTTCGTAATGAGAATTTCTATGCGTCCAAGTGGAAGAACTGCCAACCAAATCCGTCCTGTTACTATTACTCGTAACTACACCAAACACGCCGAAGGGTCGGTTTTGGTTGAGTTTGGCGATACCAAAGTGCTGTGCACTGCCTCTGTCGATGAAGGGGTTCCGCGCTTTATGAAAGGCAAAGGCCAAGGCTGGGTTACTGCTGAATACGGCATGTTACCTCGTTCTACCCATACGCGTATGAACCGTGAAGCGGCCCGTGGCAAGCAAGGCGGTCGTACTATGGAGATTCAACGACTTATCGCACGTTCACTACGTGCCGCTGTTGATTTGAAGGCGTTAGGCGAAAATACTATCTCGGTTGATTGTGATGTGATTCAAGCCGATGGTGGCACACGTACTGCTTCTATCACTGGTGCTTGTGTGGCTTTGGTTGATGCGTTAACGCATATGCGCAATAAAGGCACCATTAAAACTAACCCGTTAAAACAGTTGATTGCGGCGGTTTCGGTTGGTGTTTATAAAGGTGAAGTGATTGCCGATTTAGAATATCTTGAAGATTCTGAAGCTGAGACAGATATGAACGTTGTAATGACTGAAAACGGTTCTTTCATTGAAATTCAGGGCACCGCAGAGGGCGAACCGTTCACGCCTGACGAGTTGACGCAAATGATGGAAGTGTCTAAACACGCATTGCGCGAAGTGATTGAAATACAAAAGCAAGCGCTTGCATAGGGCGAATCGATGAAAGATTATCAAAAAGAGTTTATTGAATTTGCATTGGCCAAACAGGTGCTTAAGTTTGGTGAGTTTACGCTTAAGTCTGGTCGTGTTAGCCCATATTTTTTTAATGCTGGGTTGTTTAATACCGGTCGCGACTTGGCACGTTTGGGCCGTTTTTATGCTGCGGCGTTAACCGATTCTAACATTGAGTTTGATGTGTTGTTTGGTCCGGCTTATAAGGGCATTCCAATCGCAACCACTACGGCGGTAGCATTGGCAGATCATCACGACATCGATATGCCTTATTGCTTTAACCGCAAAGAGAAAAAGGCGCATGGCGAAGGTGGTACTTTGGTCGGCTCACCACTTAAAGGCAAAATCATGTTGGTGGACGATGTGATCACCGCAGGCACAGCTATTCGTGAATCTATGGAGATCATTGCGGCTCAAGGCGCTGATTTGTCTGGTGTGTTGATTGCGCTAGACCGTCAAGAAAAAGGCAAGGCTGAGCTTTCGGCTATTCAAGAAGTTGAACGTGATTTTAATACCAAGGTGATTTCGATTGTTACCTTGAAAGATCTCGTTAGTTACCTACAAGATAAGCCTGAAATGGCTGCACATCTTGATAGTGTTAACGCCTATCGTCAGGCTTATGGCGTTTAATTCACAATACGCCTAACCAGTAAATAGCAAGTCCACTATGAGCTTGCTATTTACCTCTCCCACCTTCCCCCCACGCTCGACACCATCAACAATTTGTGTTGTAGTGAGTCAAAGCAAACCAACTATAATAAATAACGGAACACATCATGTTAGCAAACTTTGAAGCCGCAGCAGTGGCTTTTGGCAACTGGGCCTGGGGCAGTCAATTATTGATTTTGCTGGTCGGCGGCGGTTGTTTTTTCCTTATCTATTCTCGTCTTATCCCTTTGCGTTACATCAAACACGGTGTCGATATTCTGCGTGGTAAATATGATGATAAAGACGCGCCGGGCGACATAAACCACTTTCAGGCACTAGCCAGTGCCATGGCGGGCACCGTTGGTTTGGGCAATATTGCCGGTGTAGCTGTGGCGTTTGCCATGGGTGGCCCGGGTGCTATTTTTTGGATGTGGCTCAGTGCGATTGTCGGTATTGCGACTAAGTTTTTTACCTGCTCTTTGGCGGTAATGTATCGCGGCAAAGATTCTGCGGGTAACCTGCAAGGCGGGCCGATGTATGTGATCACCGAAGGGCTTGGGCCTAAGTGGAAACCACTGGCAATGTTTTTCTGTATTGTGGCCATGTTTGGTGTTTTGCCTATCTTTCAAACCAATCAGTTACTGCAAGTGACCCGTGATGTGATCATGATACCCAACGGTCTGTTAGAAGCTGGTGGCGATCATTTTGTATTTAATCTGATATTTGGTCTGGTGATGATGATGGTGGTTGCTGCTGTTGTTATTGGTGGTATTAAGCGCATTGGTACGGTGGCTTCTAGAATTGTGCCGGTGATGATTGTGCTTTATCTTGGCGCGGCTATGTATGTAATTTTCAGTCATATCAGCGAAGTACCGGGTTATTTGATGTCTATTGTCAACGAGGCATTTTCTGCTCAGGCAGCCGGTGGCGGTTTGTTGGGCGTGATGATCATTGGCATTCGCCGAGCGGCATTTTCTAATGAGGCAGGCATTGGTACTGAGGCTATGGCTCATGGTGCCGCAAAAACACAAGAGCCAATTCGTGAAGGTTTGGTGGCCATGTTGGGGCCAATTATAGACACTCTTTTGGTGTGTACGGCTACTGCTATGGTGATTATGATCTCTGGTGTTTACGAGCAAACAGGGCTTTCGGGCATCACTTTAACCGCTGCGGCATTTGATAAAACCATGCCAACCTTTGGTACTTATATCTTGATGATTTGTGTGGTGTTTTTCAGCATCAGCACGGTTTTCACCATGGCTTATTACGGCACTAAGTGCGCCGGTTTTGTCTTTGGCGCACATCGTCAGCATTATTATAATTATTTCTATTTGGCGATGATTGTTGTTGGGGCTGTCGCATCGTTAAAAGCGGTGATCAGCCTGATTGATGGTATGTATGCGATGATGGCCATTCCAACTATGGTCTCGGCTTTGTTGCTGGCACCAAAGGTGATGGTTAAGGCGCGAGAGTATTTCGCTAAGTTTGAGGCGGATAAAAAGCAGGCTAAAGAGACATAAACTGTTTACTCTGGCCCCTTGATTTTAAATTATTGATTTTCAAGGGGAATATCACTTTTCAACGTGTCTGACCCCTTGATTCTTCAAACAAGGGGTTATTTATGGGCAAGCTGATGGTGAATTCTGTGCCTTGTCCTTCTATTGATTCTACGCTCAATGTGCCGCCGTGACTGGTGACGATTGTGTGTGATATGTGTAACCCCAGACCTGTGCCAGTGCCGATTTCTTTTGTGGTAAAAAACGGGTCAAATATCTTATCTAACAAATCTTCTTTTATCCCGCAGCCGTTGTCTTTAACTCCTATGTAAATGTAACCCTGTGCGCTGCGAGTCGTTATGGTGACTTGTCCGTCTTTTTCGATTGACTGACTGGCGTTGAGCAATAGGTTAAGCAGTACTTGAGTGAGTTTGCTGCGCAAGCAAGGTACTGGTGGCAAGGTCACAAAGTCTTTAATGATGCCGAGGTGATATTTGGTTTCGTTATTTGAGATGTTGATGGCTTGTTCTATCAGTTGGTTGATGTCTTCTAAGGCCATGTTTTGCTGGTTCATGTGGGAATAGTCTTTTAAGTCAGCCACTATTTCTTTGACTCTGGCGGTGCCAGATAAGGCCTCATTGATAAGTTCGGGCATGTCATCGAAGATGTAATCTATATCGAGCTTTTTTTTCAATTGGGTTAGCTTGAGCATTTGAGTATTGAGTTCGGGGTTGTCGGTGCTGGTTTTTTTGACGTTTTCGAGCAGTTGGTCGTTGGCTGTCCACAGCTTTTTTATGCCGCTAATGTAACTCGATAATACGTCTAGGTTTGAATGAATATAACCGAGTGGGTTGTTAATTTCGTGGGCAATACCTGCGGCCAGTTGGCCTATTGAGGCGAGCTTTTCTGATTGGATCAGTTGCGCCCGAGTTTGGTTGAGTTGGTCGATTTGGTTTTCGAGTTCGATGTTTTGATGGGCTATTTTTTCGGTGCGTTGGTGTACCAGTTGTTCCATTTCGGCCATTTTCATTTTGGCTTGAAAGGTAGAATTCCATTTGTGAACTAGAGCATTGGCGATTTGTAATACTTCTATGTTTTCAAACGGTTTTTTTAGTATCAGAAGGTGGTCGCTGTTGCCCAAGCGTGCAAAAGTTTCTTGCCAAGAGTAGTCTGAATAGGCAGTACAAATAACAATTTGTAGGTCGGGGTCGACTTGCCACAGGTATTCTATGGTTTGTATTCCATCCCAGCCGGGCGGCATTCTTACATCGACAAAGGCCAGTGCGTAGGGGCGCTCTTCAACCATCGCTTGTTTGACTTTATCTAGTGCTTGGGCGCCTTGAAAGGCGGAGTCGAGTTCAAATTCAATGCTCTCAAATTCGGGTTCAGATAACCCCTGACCAAACAGCATAGCTTCCATTTCATCGAGGTTTGTGGTGTTTTGCACTAGCAGAATTTTTTCAAAATCTTGGTGAATCGAATGAGTGTCGTCGACAATCAATATTCGCCGGTTTTCGAGTTGAATTTTATTCATTATTGCAGTGTCTCCTTTGGTTCTGAGTCCTTTATTTCTGAGGCTTGGGTATCGAATGTGTTGTTTAGCGATTGTGGCGCAAGTGTGGTGGCGATGTCATCAGCCTCTTTGGCACTTGGGTCTAATGGCAGCGTTAACATGAATAAAGACCCCTGATTTGGGCCATCGCTGTGAACACTTAAAGTGCCATGCATCTCTTTGGCGGCTAGTGCACAGCTGTGCAAGCCAAACCCATGACCATCTTGTTTGGTGGTAAAACCATAGCGGAACATATTGCTCATGTTTTCTTCGCTGATGCCATAACCGTTGTCTTTTACACTGATGGAGATGTCATGTTGCATAACGTCGACCTCTAGGGTTATTTTGGCGGTTCTGTCTTGGTTGGCTATCATGGCTTCGCTGGCATTGCGTACGAGATTAACCAGTATAAGCACTATTTTGGAACGGTCACCGTTGATTTCTATCTCACGAGAATAACATCGCTCAACCTCCACCTGATTATTTTCAAGTGACACTACATTTATGTTGAGGGCTTCTTCGATAAGCTCGCTGATATTGACGTTTTCGAGCAGCCCAGATTGGCCAGCAAATTTTTGTTGGGCGCTGACAATTTCGGCGATGTGGTTGACGTTTTGTTTCAACGATGCCACTTCATCTAGGTTTGTGTGTTTGTCTTGTTCGAGCTGTTCGAAGATGGCTTGTAAGTATTCGATTAGCTGAGGGCCTTTGCCGCCGGTTTGAAACAGTTCAATGCCTTGTTCGTTTAACATTTGGGCGGTCTTTTGAATGCCTTCGATTTTGCTTTTCATTAGCGCCTGTTGGAGCATCGATACCGAGGTGTTGACCGAATTGAGTACGTTGCCAACACTGTGCAATATAGAGGTGGCTATTTCGGCGATACCTGCCTGACGCGAGGTGCTGATTAGGCGTTGGTTAAGTTTTTTTAGCCGTTCTTCATTCTTTTTTCGATGGCTGATATCGTGAAGTATTAAACTGAATTGGCGTATATTTTGTTGGTCTATTGTGTAATTAAACTCTGCACAGCTTAATTCTACTGGTTTTGTTTTGTTGTTCACTATCGCATCAAGTTCTATGTCGACCCCGGCATTGAGCATCTGTTTGAACAATCCTCCATTGATATTGAGGGTTGGTAGCAATTCGGTGATCTGTGCGCCTTGCAGTTGCTCATCAGATAAGGCAAACAAGTTAGGTGTTGCGTGGTTGAATCCTTTAATTTTACCGTTGACATCAATGGTGATTATCGACAATGAGACGTTATCTACTAGGGCTTTTAAGCGAGCCTTTGCTCGTTGTTGCGATGCTTGTGCTTTGAATGTAGCGGCCATTTCTAGGGCAACGCATTGGTGCATTTGTTTGAAGCTGTTGGTGAGTTGTTGAATTTCCAGTGGCCCTTGTGTGACCACAAGGTTTTTCATTAGGTAGGTGTTGGGGTTTTTACAGGTTAATTCGGCCAGTTGTTCGAGCGGTTTGAGCATGACTATTTTAAGCCACAAGATACTCGTAATAAACAAGCCAACAAGGGCGAGTACTATTAGTTTTATCTGCGTTGCATTTAACTGTTCAAAATGGCTATCAATTAAGACGTATGAAAACGCCCCCGCAATGAGACTTATTAATACCAGCAATTGAATGTAGCGGGATGTTTTCATCATTATGCCTCGCAATTTGCAATGAATTTTGCTTAATAGATATAAAAAGTAAATCGGTGATTGTGCTTGTTTTCGTAATTTTTAACGCTTTGTAGCAGTTGTTCGTTCATTAGTGAACCTTTGGTCAAAAATAGACTGCCATTTTCATTGTGTATATCTTGCGCCAACACGGTACCGACACTTAGTAAGTTTGAAGTTACTGCGTAATCGAATCCGTTGGTGTCCATGGTGGGTAGTTCTTTGAGTATCAATATAAAGGCTTTGACTAATTCAGGGTCATAAAGATGATTGCTTTGTTGTGTTAGGTGGTGTTGAGCTTCGACTGGGCTAAGTTTTTTGTTGTGTTTGAGTCCTAGCAGCAAGCGGTCGTAATCTTTGGCTATGAGTATAATACGTGAGCCGATTGGGATGTCTTTTTTCTTTAATTTGCCCGGAAATCCACCACCATAATAATGTTCATTTTGGTGTTTGATGATTTGTGCAACTGGCTCAAGGTTTTGCAAGGTACTGAGCAATTGTGCACCTTTAACAACATGTTGTTGATAGGTATGAAATTGCGCAGAATCGAGTTGTTGCTCTGATTGTTGGATCAATTCGTCACTGATGGCGACTTTGCCTAGGTCGGCCATTAATGCCGCCAGATATATGCGGGTGCACTGGGCTTTGTCGAGTTGTAGCGACTCTGCCAGTAAACGAGATTGAAAGGCGACGCGTTTGTTGTGGCCAGATTCATTGTGCACTCGGTCGTTGATGATGGCATTGACCATGTCGAGTAGGCTTTGAAACAGGTTGCGCTGTTTTTGTGCGGCTTTTATCAGTTTTTCGTTGCTGTGTTGCAGTGCGCAGGTGCGCTTGACGACTTTGCCTTCAAGGTTTTGATTGGCCTCTTGTAAGAGTTCATTTTGTTCGATTAGTTTGACGTTTAATTGGTTGAGTCTTTGTTTCATTTGGTAGCTGTCTGCGGCGTTACGTAGGGTTAGCTTAAGTTGCTCATTGTCCCAGGGTTTACTGATATAACTAAAAATGTGGCCTTCGTTAACGGCACGAATCGTGTCGTTAAGGTCACTGTGTCCGGTTAGTAAGATTCGAACTGTATCGGGTTTAAGGGCTGTGGCTTGAGTCAACAGGGTTGCCCCGTCCATTTTTGGCATGCGCATATCTGAAACTATCACAGCATACGCATGTGAGCACAATTGTTCGATTGCTTCTTCGGGATTGTTACAGCTGGTCACTTGGTATTCGAGCCGTAAAATACGCTCCAGCGCACGGGTGATGGCGACTTCGTCGTCAACGAGTAAGATTCGGGGTTTTTTATTCGTCATACTGTTCCCTTTTCTTCTTTCAGGTGGTGGTTGTCTTTTAAGTTCAGCAAGGCTTGTGCCAGATTAATGATATAGGGGCAAAGAAAGGGTGATTAGGGTTGAGCGAATCAATATGAAACAACAAGTTGACCAGTTGGCCATATATTACAGGAATAATGTGCAGGCAAGGCAAAAGGTGTTGACTGACATGGTGGTTTTACAGGCATTTGGCCAGTTTAATTAGCATTGTATCCATAGATTTGCTTATTTGACTATGGCGGTAATAAGCGGAATTTAGCAGCAAAAAAACACTAAAGGTAACAACTTTACTTGTTACCTTTTTTATCTTTATCGGTTATTCTTAGGCATTATTTTTAAAGTCGCGTTTGCTTCAAAAGGATTGGTCAATCAATGAAATTTCTTCCGGTTTTTTTCACACTCAATCTACTGCTATTGTTGTCGTTCAATACCTTTGCTGCACCGGGCAGACCGGCAACGCCTGTGAATGTGATGATGGCGAAAATAACTGAAATTTTTCCGACTTCATGGATGTCTGGTGCGGTTGTCAGCAACAATGACGCGCAAATTGCGGCGCAAGTTGATGGTCGATTAATTCATGTCGCCCAGATTGGCGATAGAGTTTCTAAGGGTGACGTTATCGCTAAAATCGATGATACCTTGATTGCTTTACAGGTCGATGAATTGCAAGCGAGTGTGCAGAGCGGCAAAAGCAATTACCAATTTTTGCAAGATGAAGTGGTGCGCAAGCAAGCTTTGGCCAAGCAAAACCTGTCGAGCAAAACAGACTTTGAACAAACCGTTAATAACCGAGATATGGCCAAAGCCACATTGGCAGCTCAGCAGGCCCGCTTGGGGCAAATGCGTCAGCGCTTGGCTTTTACTAAAATTTTGGCGCCTTTTGATGCTGTGGTAACCACTCGCTTGAGCAAGTTAGGCGAGGTGGTTAGTAATGGCACTAAGGTGTTGCAGTTGGTTGAAACGGCCAACCTTGAGATCACCGCTCAAGTGCCACTGACGGTTTATCAGTTTGTACGCCCTGGCAGCGAGTTAGATGTAAAATCACCTTTGGGGCAAACCCGCGCTACAGTACGTACCGTGGTGCCTGTTGCCAATAATCGTTCACATTTGATGGAACTACGTTTAACACTGGCAGAATCACAGTGGCCGGTAGGGCTTGATGTGAGAGTCGCCGTGCCAACTGGCAAAACCGAAAATCTATTGGTAGTACACAGAGATGCAATTGTTTTGCGCCGTGGTGGTAACGCGGTGTTTAGAATTAATGCTGACAATAAATCAAAGCGTGTGCCTGTTGAGTTGGGCATTGCATCGGGCTCGCTTATTGCGATTAGTGGTGGTGTAAAAGAGGGGGATAATATCGTTATTCGCGGCTCTGAACGTTTGCAAGATGGCCAACAGGTGGCGATTAAAGACAATAACGACACGCTGGTTTCAATCCAGTCTAAGGAGTAGGCGGTTATGAAGCTTACCAATCTTTCTTTAGGTAATCCTACCGCGGTTGTTGTGGGTATTTTGCTGGTGATGTTGTTTGGTCTTATCAGTCTTTTTCGGTTGCCGATTCAATTAACCCCCGATGTCAGTCAACCCATGATAGTGGTTAGTACTAGTTGGCGTGCCGCTGCCCCCGAAGAAATGGAAGCGGAGATCATTGAACGTCAAGAAGATGTATTGAAGGGCCTCCAAGGTGTTGAAAAAATGGAGTCTTCTGCGGGCTCTGGCAGTGGCAACATTACTTTACAATATTATACCGGTATCAATCTTGAGCGTGCGTTAATTGATGTGATGAATGCGCTTAATCAGGTGCCCAGTTATCCACCAGATGCGACTGAGCCTGTTATCTCTGTTGGCGGCGACAGTAACTTTACGGCCATTGCTTGGTTTGCGCTCAAACCTCTAGAAGGTAATACCCGAGATATTGTCAGTTATCAGGATTTTGTCGAAGAAGTAGTGCAATCCAAAATGGAGCGGGTGAAGGGCATTTCGCAAACCAATGCTTATGGCGGGTTACAAAGTGAAATTCGGGTAACATTTGACCCTTACAAAGCGGCTAGCCTAGGTTTAGACTTACCGCAAATCGCTGCTAAGGTCGGTGGTAATAATGATGTTTCGGGCGGCTTTAATGATGTGGGCCGGCGTAAATACACCATTCGTTATGCCGGAGGTTACGAAATTGCTCAAATTGAGGAGATGATCCTTGATTGGCGCGATGGCGACCCGGTGTTGCTCAAAGATGTGGCCAAAGTTGAAATGCGATTACAAGACCGCACGGGTATTTTAACACTCGACGGCGAACCAGCCATTGCGATGAATGCTCAGGTTGAGCAGGGTATCAATGTGATGGATACCATGGTGGGGCTGAAACAAACCATGAAGGAATTGAACGAGGGTCCGTTATTACGAGCGGGTTTACGTATGATTCAAATGTATGACGAAACCATTTATATAGACCGTTCGATGGATTTAGTGCGCAATAACCTGATGCTAGGCGTATTGCTTGCGATAGCGGTATTGTGGTGGTTTTTGCGTAAGTTTAGGGCAACTTTGGTGGTTGCTATTGCTATTCCGTTGTCGTTAACCATTACTTTTATCGCTTTGTATGCCACTGGCAGAACGTTGAATATTATCTCAATGGCGGGCCTAGCGTTTGCGGTGGGGATGGTGTTAGATGCGGCCATTGTGGTGCTAGAAAATATTGTGCGCCTGCGTGAAAAGGGCCTCAGTCCAGCAGATGCGGCCTTAAAGGGCACAGAGCAGGTTTGGGGGGCTTTATTGGCGTCTACGGTGACCACCGTGGCAATATTTTTGCCTATAGCGTTTTTACCTGATGTGGTTGGCCAATTGTTTGCCGATTTGGCGGTTGCCATTGCGGTGGCTGTGGTGGCGTCTTTGCTGGTGGCCATTACGGTATTGCCGATGGCAGCCACCAAGTTGTTGAAACAAGTTAGTGAAGAAGACCCGCATCAGCATTGGTGGCAAAGCATTACCAAAGGGGTGATGTTTTTAACTAATAGCACGACAAAGCGCGTTTTTTGGGTGACTGGATTGATGAGCTTGTCGCTGGCTGGTAGCTTCTTTTTGGTGCCCAAACCAGATTATTTGCCTAAGGGTAATCAAAACTCTTTTAGGGCGTTTATTTTACCGCCACCGGGCATAAGCTATCCGGCAGCTAGGCAGGAAATGTCTGATGTTATTAATGCCCGTTTGATGCCTTATCTCAAAGGCGAAAAATTGCCAAAAATAGAACACAATTGGATGGGCTTTTTTGGATCCTTTGGTTTTATGGGTGGCCGAGGTGAAAACGACGAAGACATTAATGACATTGTGAATCTGGTTAATCGTGAATTGTTGGCAGGTTTCCCCGATACGATTGCGTTTGCTTCTCAAGCACAGATATTTTCGAACCTTGGCGGTGGCCGAGTGATTGACATTGATATTCAAGCCAATGATGTTGACCAGCTACTGACTGCGGCCAGAGTCGGTTTTGGTGCGGTTATGGCGGCTTTGCCTGGCGCTAATGTACGTCCGGTACCAGGTTTGTCTTTGGCATCACCTGAGCTACGGCTTATTCCTAATGAACGCAAGATTGCTGAGGCTGGATGGACGCGTAAAGATGTTTCGGCGGTTTCTCGGGCGTTAGGTTCGGGTTTGTATGTTGGTGATTTTTTCAATGGTCAAAAACGATTGAATATTTTGTTGCGCAGTGAAGAATGGGATACCCCTGAAGAATTGGCTGGTATTCCGTTTTATACCCCACAAGCAGGCGTACAGGCCATCGGTGAATTAACCGATATCATTAGAACTGCGGGGCCAAGTGATATCAGGCGCGTTGATAGACGCAGAACCATTACTTTGCGCGTGACGCCGCCAGATAACATGTCGCTCGAAGAGGCTGTTGTTGCTTTAAAAGAAAAGGCAAACCCAGATATTTTGGCGCAATTGCCTGAATCTGGTAATGTCAGTTATCGTGGCACCGCAGAAGATTTGACCAAAGCTATCAGTAATTTGAGCCAAAGTTTTGTGTTGGCCTTGTTGATTTTGTATTTGTTGATGTCTGCATTATTCCGATCGTTTAAAGACAGTTTGTTGGTGATTTTGATGATCCCGCTGGCTACAGTTGGCGGTATTGGTTTGCTGCGGATCACCGATTTGGTTATTTTCCAGCCGCTGGATTTGTTAACCATGATTGGTTTCATTATTCTGTTGGGGCTGGTGGTTAATAACGCCATTTTGCTGGTGTACCAAACCCGTATGGCAGAGCGTGAAGGTTTGTCTCGTCATGATGCAGTTGAGCAAGCGGTAAGGCTACGACTGCGCCCTATTTTGATGAGTACCTTAACCAGTATTTGCGGTATGTTGCCCTTGTTGTTGATACCGGGCGCTGGTGCTGAGTTATATCGAGGTATTGCTGCGGTGATAGTAGGCGGTATGTCGGTCAGTACGGTGTTTACTTTGATTTTCTTGCCGAGCTTGATGCAACTGGGCAATGATAAGAAAAAAGCTGTGAGTGATGATTATAAGGTTGCAGTGGAGTAAGGGCTTTTGGGGTTATAAATTGCTATTTAAGGATTTCGCCTGCACAACAACTTGATTTGCTCTCATATGTTTTCTCTCATATGGAGGATGGGTTAGGCGTATGCGAAGCAAGCCGTAACCCATCAATTACGTAGCAAGTTTTGCGGTTAACGACAAATAAGCGATGGGTTACATAGCAAGTTTAACGGTTAACGATAAATAACCGATGGGTTACGTAGCAAGTTTTGCGGTTAACGACAAATAAGCGATGGGTTACGTAGCAAGTTTTGCGGTTAACGACAAATAAGCGATGGGTTACGCGCAAGCGCTAACTACGGCTCGCAAGCTTCGCCCCATCCTCCGGGTGAGGTTTATCGGGCTGAAGCTACAGCCCATTTGAGGTTCTACGACTATTTAAACCAGCTCAGCAAAGATTTACTTTCTTTACCATTTGCCCCAACACCTGTCGTCCCCATTGGGTTGAAATCATCAATGCTCTTGTAGGTGGGTTTTTCTCTTAATTCAAATTCACCTGAACACGTTTTAAAGCTGTAGTCTTGTTGCCATTGTTCGGCATTATCGACCACTTGTTTAACCGCGTTGACGATAAACTTGGCTTGTTCGTCAGTTGAGGTTGGGTGCAGTGAGATACGAACCCAGCCAGGTTTTTGCGTGACATCGCCTTGATTTATCTGATTGGTGATCTTTTGCGAAGTTTCTTCGTCTACGCCCAACAATATATGACCATAAGTGCCAGCACAGCTACAGCCGCCACGGGTTTGTATGCCAAATTTGTCGTTAAGTAAACGCACAATCAAGTTATAGTGAATACCCACTACGTACAGAGAAACAATGCACAAGCGTTCTTTGCGGTTATTCTCAAGCATGTTAATACGAGGGTGCTCTTTAAGCCCTTCCATTAGAATTTTGGTCAGTTCTACTTCGCGTTTTGCGATGTTCTCAACGCCCATTGCATCTTTAACTTTCATTGCTAATGCTGCTTTGATGGTTTGTAAAAATCCCGGTGTGCCGCCATCTTCACGTACTGCGATGTCTTCAAAGAAACTGTGCTCACCCCAAGGGTTGGTCCAGCTGACTGTACCGCCACCACATTGATCTGGTACTTTGTTGGTGTAGAGTTTTTTGTCAAATAACATTACGCCAGAGCTGCCCGGACCGCCCAGAAATTTGTGCGGTGACAAGAATATGGCATCGAGTTTTTGCATTGGGTTAGCCGGGTGCATGTTGATGTCGACATAAGGCGCTGAGGCGGCAAAATCGACGAAACATAAACCTTCGTGCTCGTGCATGATCTGCGCCATTTGATAATACGGCGTTTTAATGCCGGTGACGTTAGAACACGCGGTAAATGAACCTATTTTGACCAATCGAGATTTGTATTGTTCAAGGATATCTCGCATTGCGTCTAAATCGGGCAAACCGACATCGTTAGGCGGGATCATAACAACGGTGACGGCGCATTCATTCCAAGTTGTTTGGTTTGAATGGTGTTCCATGTGCGTGATTAAGACCAACGGTTTTTCGTCTTCGCTGATTTCAAATCGTGATTGCCATTTTTCTGGGATTTTGACCCCTAAAATACGCTGAAACTTGTTGATGAGGGCGGTCATGCCTGCACCACCACAAATCAATACATCGTTGTCGTCGGCATTGACATGGTTTTTAATGCATTTTTGAGCGTCATGATAGGCTTTGGTCATGGTACTACCAGTCAGGGTTGTCTCGGTATGCGTGTTGGCAACGTATGGCCCGAGTTCCCGTAACAAATATTCTTCAACCGGCTGGTATAAACGCCCTGAGGCAGTCCAATCAGCATAAAGTACCGGAATTTCTGTATCACCAGATTGCAGGGTTAAATCGCCACCGACGATATTGTTTCTAAATGGGGAGAAATAGGCTTCTAAAGACAAAACATCACCTGCTGTAAAGGTAGGAAAAATAATGCCGCTATGATAACTCAAAAGCTTAAGATTGATAACCCAAAAGAATAAGATATTCCAAAAAGTTATTAAAAATAGGCTTATTTCGAGTCATTTATGGCCAAACATCCCAAAAATTGAGATGTTTGTGCCAAAAATACGTAATATTATTTAGCAGATGCCAAATCCATATAGATTTGAAAACCGGGTAGTGTAGTGGGTTGATACGTTTTAGTGAGTGTTAGTTGTTTGCCGTTACGCAACAAGCCAAACGTCAGTTGGTCGCCGGGTTTGGTGTTGCCTACTTCGTTGCTTAATACTTTTAATGTATCAGCGTTGACAGGTTTTGTGTTGACGCTGACGATAACATCTCCTTTTTCAAGTCCTAAGGCGGCAGCTGTGCTGGTTTTATCAACTACGGTAACCTCTAATCCACCGTTTTTTGCTGGTGCACCGCTAATGCCAAAAACATAATCGCGTGCTGCGCTGCGGCTTATCGCGATGTTATCTTTTTGTGGCTGACTTTGTTGATAGTACTCGTTTATTTCTAGCATCAATTGGTTGAATTCTTCACTGAGTTGCTTTGGTAACGCGGCACTGTTGATGACCTGTGGGTCTGATTTGAAGGCCGTATAAAGCTTGGTTGCCTTAGATGAGTCGCAATTGACCGCTGGGGTTGACAAGATTGCCGGATGAAATTTCTTGGCCAGATTGTTGGTTTTAGGGTAAGTCCGTTGTGCAATTAAGTTATAGAGTTTGCCAGGCTCGACATTGATGGTAAATGTGAATTCTTTGCCGGCACTGCCATTATCTTTAGGTCCCATTGTTGGAATATATTTGCCTGTGTATTTTCTACCAGCATAACCGCTAAAGTGATGGATGCCAGGCGCCAGCATGAGTTTTTCATGGTATCGGTAGGCTACGCTGCCACCTGCGCCAGGACTTGCCATGCCTGAGGTTCGTATGCCAACGGTGTTGGATGGAATTGAGGCCGGAGTGGAAAAGTGACGTAACTCGACTGTAGGGGCTATGGGTTTGCCATTGTGGCTGGTTAGAAACAATTCGTGTTTGTCGCGGTTGAGCGGCACTTTTTTGGTTGAGATCATTGCACAGCTGGTGTCGTTATCTGCAGCCTGAACAACTGGCGCGCAAAGCATCACTGTGGTGGGTAAAAGAACAGCGAGAAGGTTTTTGATTGATTTCATAGTTTATTGCTCCGTGGTTACTAATATGTTGGTGGGTTGTTCGAGTTGATAATAAACCTCAGGAACAATCACCGGTTTGAAAGTGCCTCGCAATGTCATGGTATTACCGTTGCGAATGACTTTAATTGTGATAGCTTGACCTTGTTTTATCGGGCCAAGGTAATTTTGCAAAACTTGACTTGCGCTTTTGCCCTTTAAATTGATTGGCGACTCACCCAAAGCGATAATGGTGTCGCCACTGGTTAGGCCTAGCTTTGTGGCTTGTGAAAACGGTGATACAGCCAATATTTGCAGTGCTTTGCCGTTGGTGTCATGTGTGTGGTCGAATATGACACCAAACCGGCTGAGCCGGGTTTGTGGCACTAGGTTGGCCTCTTCAGAATTGGTTAAACCTTGATGATGGGCGTCAATTTTCGCCATTAAACGGCGTAACCGATATTCAAGTCGTGGAGGCAATTGTTCATTCGATGGAATGCTCGATTGACCTATGGCCAGCTTTGCTTGTGCCATAGAGCTTTCAGGTCCATTGCATTGAAAGGCCTCGCTAGATAACAGCGCCACTTTGTTGCCGGTTTCATCCAAACTTAAGGTATATTTTTTGTCGACTTCGACACCTATACGTAAAACCTTAGTCACGGGTCTTGCTGGCGATTTATTGCTAACTTGCTGCCTAAGGGTAAGGGTATGCCAGCCGGGTGAAACATGATGTTGTTCAGTGGCAGCTGTGCCTCTATTGATTGTCATGCCATTATCGCTGATAAGTGACAAGTTATGAGTTTGACCGTTGATTTGTGCTGGAGCAAAAACCACAGTGGCACAGTCGGCCCCAAGGGTGGGCAAAGACAAACCGCATAGCAGCACGCTAAGCAAATGAGTTTGTTTAAATGCTGAATGCATCTTGTGCTCCTTTTTGCGCGTCGACCATGTCGCTGATAAGTTGCTGACGTTGTTTTAATAACGCCAACTTTTGTGCTTTTGACTTGGCTTTGTCTAATGCCTGCTCGATGCCTCTGACCTGTAACAGTAAATCGGTTTGATAGATGCCAGGAACGTCTTTTTGATCTAGCTGCTGTTCTAGGGTTTGGTTTACTTGTAGTACTTGTTCAAGTTGATTCTGTAATTGAAAGTTGTTCCACATTAAGTAGCCAAACATGGTGAGCATAACCGTGGCGGCAATGGCGGTGACATTGTGCCAATAAGGTTTTTTTACTGCGCTAGGATTAATATTGGGCGCAATGCTAAGCCCAACGGGTTGTGACACTTTTGGCTGATTCATTGATGCTTTAATTGCCTGCCAGCTTTGTGGTGGTGGCGTGACAAGTTCAAGTGCTGCTGCGCTGTTTGTTAGTTGCGTTAATAATTGCTGTTGCTCTTGGCATTCATCACACTGTAGCAAGTGTTGCTTTTCTAGCTCGGTCAACGGTTGGTTGATTCGGTTTTGTTCAATATGCATTAGAGGGCTCCCCTTGCTATCTTTTCAGTCACAACGACAGGATGACTTTTCAATTTTTTCAGTGAACGCGATACGATGGACTTTGAATAACTGGCGGTTTTTCCAACCAGAGCCGCAATTTCGTCGTGACTGTATTGTTCTACTATGTATAACCACAACAGCAATCGATGACTGGTTGGCACGGTGTCGAGCAGTGTGACCAACAAATTTGAGTCGACTAATTGCTGTTCGGGTGTTATTTCATATTCATCTTCGGGCATTTTATCGACCACTTCAAAGGCCAGTTTTTGTCTTTTTATATGGTTAAAGGTGTTATTAAAGGCAATGCGCTTTAACCAAGCGATAAAACTGTGTTGTTCGTTATAAGTAGCAATTTTCTCAAACGCATTAATGAAAGTGTCATGCAACAAGTCCTGTGCGCTGGCGTGATCATTACAAATACGCAAAATGGCACTGTAAACTTGTGGCGAGAGCAACTGATAACACTGCTCAAAAGCCAAGTCTTCACCATTTTTCATTGCGATCACCAGATCGTCGCGCCATTGATTCAAACTATTTTTGCCCTTGTTTTTAGATTGGGTTTGTTTGTCTGTTAAATACTGACAGATAAACAGACCTTGAATGCCTTTGAGTATATATGTAACAACTGGGCGGTTGAAAACGTCGCAGCTTTTTTTATTTTTTTTTGTACCTTGTCATAAATAATGCGGTTAGACCTACGAATTGACGTTAAAAATTAGTACAAAGTGCTTTCTTGTGCTAATAATTCTCTTATGGCTTTTCTCAGTTCTTTATATTATATGTTGAATAAAATCATGGGGTTTGCATTGTTCTTCGTGGCAAACTGCGTGATTGCAGACGAGTCAGAGGCACCAATATTAGCTATCATAGACTTTTTCCCGTTTGGATTTGTGTTAGAAGGGCAAAAACCCCAAGGTATGGTTTTTGAGATAGAGCATGCACTAGAACAATTGTCTGGATTACCCATAGATGCCCGTTTGATGTCGTTGCCTAGGGCATTGCGCAGTATATCGGTTGGTCAAAACGATTTACTGTTTTCGTATAAAGATGATGTCATGGTACCTAACGTTATTTGGTTGGGTAACCTGGGTTGTTTGGTACCTTTGGTGGTGTCACATATTGATGGCGGTATCAAAAAACTTGATGATCTTAAAGGTAAACGAGTGGGTTATGTTGGTTTGGCTTTTTTTGATTCTAAGCAAAGGCAAGACTGGGATTTGACGCTTGTGAAACTCAATGATAATTTTATTATGTTAAAAATGTTTCTGCGAGGTCGAATTGATGCCATTATTATTAATAACATCGTGTTGAATGCATTTTTGGCTAATCCGCATGTTTTGCAAGAGTTACCACAAGGCTGGCATAAAAAGTTGGCGCAGCCTTTGGCGCTGACGATATATGAGACTCATTTGTCAATGTCTAAAAGTTCTAAGTTTCAACATATGATCCCTGCACTTAAATCGGCTATTATAAAAGGTCGAAAACTGGGGAAATTTAAACGTATTTTTAATCAATGGGGGAGTAAATTAGGTGGACATTGTTTTAACCGACAAGAACTCAAAGTACACCAGTGGCTGAACAAGTCAAACTAAAACACCGGCTGGCGTTGAGGCTGGCGCGTTATACGTTGGTGCTGGCATTTTTGATTGGTCTGCTGCTGAGTTCGTTGCAGGTTTTTGGCGATTATCAAAATCAAGAAAGCAGCATTGATGAGACCATTCAACAGATTTTGGTCGTCAGTGGTCCGCCTGCAACCCGCGCCGTAAATACCCTAGATACTACTCTCGCCGAAGAGGTGGTTAATGGTTTGTTGCAATACCCCTTCATTATTAGCGCCCAAATTAAAGATGAGCTAGGCAAAACACTGGCGTTGTCCAATTCAAAACTAGGCCCCTCGAAAACCCGCTGGATCACGCAAAAAATCAGTTCTGCCAACAAAACCTACGAAATGAAATTGCAAACACCTGACTATGTTGGCGTGGGCCCCGGATTTTTGGTGTTACAGGTGAGTAAAGATGCGGCATTAAAACCGTTTTTCGACCGTTCGATGATAGTGATTATCTCGGGTGTTGCCCGAAACGTTTTGCTGGCATTGATGTTGATGGTGCTGTTTTATCTGGCTTTAACTCAGCCGCTTGAAAGGTTAACTGGCCAGTTTATCAAGGTAAAAGACGAACCTGAAAAAGGTCGTAAACTGGATGTGGCCGAGAGTCACAAACACAACGAATTGGGGTTGCTCTGCGATGCCGGTAATCAGTTTATGGAAACTGTGCAGCAATTGCTCAGTGACAAAGACCAGTCGGCCAAAGACTTAAAAAAGAGTGAATTACGCTTACTTAAATTGATTGACCGTATTCCGCAAATGGTAGTTGCTCAAAACGAAGCTGGTGATATTTTGTTTGCCAACCAGCAATTTGCCAACTTTTATGGACAATCAATTAAGACCATCCGTGACTTTAAATTGATGGATGTCACCATGGCAGCGTTGGAAATGACCCACCTTGATGCCATTCGAGTTAAAACCTTGCAAAGTAAGGCTGTAACCTTTATCAACGATTTGGCTCTAACCAACCACAAACTCAAGAAACAATCGTTTTCGGTGCAGGTTGCGCCCTTTGAATACTTTACTGAAGCGGCCACATTGATGGTGGCTAACGATATTTCAGGACAAATCAAGGTGCAGGCCCATATCGCTCATTTGGCCAGCCATGACAGTTTGACAGGCTTGCCTAATAGAATGTTGCTTAATGACCGGATTAATCTGGCGCTGGCCAATTCTAGGCGCTCTAATGAATACCATGCGGTGTTGTTTTTAGACCTCGATCATTTTAAAAATATTAACGACTCGCAAGGCCATAGCATTGGTGATGAAGTCTTAAAGAAAGTCGCTGATGGTTTGAGCGAAACCATGCGTCAAAGCGATACCGTTGCCCGTTTAGGTGGAGACGAGTTTGTTATTTTGATTCAGGGTCTGTCGAATGACAAACAACTGGCATCAAATTACGTCTCTAAGGTCTGCGACAAGATAATAAAACTACTGTCTAATCCGATTGTGGTTGATGGCCGTACACTGCACGTTGGCGTCAGCATTGGTATTGTGTTGTTTCCTATAGAAGATGAATCTAAAGATGATTTGTTGCGTTATGCCGACACTGCTATGTACCGAGCGAAAGCGCAGGGCAGAAATCAAGCGGTATTTTATCATCAAGACATGAGCCAGATGGTGGAACAACGCCACGAACTTGAAAATGAATTACACGTTGCGCTTAATCAGGGTCAGTTTGAAATGTATTACCAGCCTCAGGTTGATGAGCAGGGTAAGGTTTATGGTTTTGAGGCGCTGATCCGCTGGCATCATCCGCAAAAAGGGTTGGTACCGCCCGACCAATTTATTCCAATACTTGAGTCGGGTGGTTTAATTTTACCTATTAGTGATTGGATCATTAAACACTGTTGCAGACAGGTTCAAATATGGCGCGACAGTGGATTTTGGCAACCACAGTGGCATGTGGCGATAAATGTCAGTCCGCTCCAGTTTTATCAGGATAACTTTATTGAGCTGCTAAAACAGGCAATTGAAGAATCGAAAATCGAATATAGCCATGTGTGCGTTGAGATCACCGAAACCGTCGCGGTGGAAAATCTTGATTTTGCAGCCAAACGACTAGATGAGATTAGAGCGCTTGGGATCTCGGTAGCACTTGATGATTTTGGCACGGGATATTCGTCAATGAGTTATCTTAAAAACCTGCCCATCGATGTGCTTAAAATCGACCGCTGCTTTATAAAAGACCTGGGTACTAATGAGAAAGACCGATTGGTTATGCGAGCCATTACTGGTGTTGCTAACGTAATGGAGCTGATTGTGGTGGCTGAGGGAGTCGAAACCCAAGAGCAAGTTGAGCTGGCCAGCGAACTAGGTTGTCAGTACTTCCAAGGTTATCATTTTAATCGCCCAGTGCCTGCCGATGAGTTGGCTGAGGTTTATGCTCACGAAGTAGAGTGAGGGTTCTGAATTAAAGGTCTGAATTAAAGCTCTGAATTAAAGGTGTAAATTAAAGAGTTGAGTCGGTTGAAGCGATTAGAATTGATGGGCACCAAATTTTCAAACCACCTTACACCAGTTGACAAAAAACCTTTTTAAGTTCCGTCACAGCCATTTTCTTCCCAGTAAACCCCAAATCATCACATATAATTGGCCATGATTGCTTACGCAAAACTTTGGCAACCAACAGCTGTTGTTGCAAATCACTTAATGACGCAGCTTTGTTTTTGATCACTGCCAAAAGCGTTAATTTATGAAGCGCTATGCTTGCGAACTCATATTCACGTTTATGATTAATATAAGATTCCACATCAGCGCACTCTTGCGTCGTCAACGCTTGTAGATTCTCAATCTTCTGCTGCTGTAGCAAACGGATCACCACAGGCGCTGGTAACAACCAATAGAACTCTATTAGCTGTTGAGGCAGCTCGTGGTCAAATTTACGTTGTATAGTCCACTGGAAATGCTGCGCAGCGCTGTTAAGTGTTTTTAACACTACCACTGAATACTCGTTGCTAGTGGCCTCGATAGTTAGGCCCAAGCGAACAGTCGTGAAGCCGTTGTTGTGCCAGAAGTTCAATAGTTGATTGGTTGCGCCAAAGCTGGAACCGACAAAGTCGATACCCTGTTGTTTTATGTGGGCGCTCAGCAGGTTGAGCAAATGTGAACCAATACCTTTACTGTGGATATCGGGGTGAACAGCGATGCGTATCACTCGGGCGTAGCTGTATTTGGGTGCATCGATAAAACCTGCATGGCAGCTCAGCGTTTGCGGCAACAAATGTCCTTTAGGTCGGCGCTCACCTTGCCAAATTTGCTGACACAACTTTTCGGGAAGTTGGCCTTCTTTGGCAATCAATGCTGTTGCTACAATTCCATCATCGTTTGAAAGCGTGTAAAGCTCAACATCTGAACCCTCCAGTAAATGCTTAAAATCATTTGGTGTTGTTTTGTAATGTGACAGTGTTAGCAAGCCGATTATTTGTGACAGTGATTGATTATCATCTAACAGTTTGTTTCTATCCCAATAAGTGAATTCAAGTTCGCTTAATGCAATTTGATTGTTTGACTGCGTAAGAGTTGCTGCATGAGCATTTAGCATTAGTGCCTGATTAACGAATTGTTCTAGCGGGTCGTTGACTGCCCAGCGAATGGGCTGGTCCATAGAATAAGCTTGCCAATTGGGGGTTAATAAATTGAGGGTTTGCTTGAAGCGGATTTCAAATCCTCTGCCGGTGCCTTCATATCCGGCAATCGTACTGGTAAATACAATACGCGAATGGTTATTCACCATTTGGGTGAGCATAGGCGCTGGAATCGCGGCTGCTTCATCAATCATCACCAAGTCAGCATTGGGATTAAGCCTTACTAGTTCATCAGGCGGCATGAACTGTACCGTACCTTGTTCAGTTATTAGCTCTGTAGTACTTTGTTTTATAACGTTAAGTCGTTCAGAAGCACGACTGAAAACAGCATGTATAGAAGCGACTCTGGGGGCGCTGATGATAATTTTTTGTTTGCCCTCAATCAGTAATTCTGCCAATGCAATACCTAGGGCACTCGATTTTCCTCGGCCACGGTCGGCAGTTAATACCAAAGGGCGGCGGCGATGACCTAGGACCACTCTTTTGATTTTTTCAACTGCGGTTTGTTGTTGTTCAGTCTTGTAGGCGCTGTGATTGAAGGCATTTTTAGATGGAGGATGAGGTTGTGATTTGATTTCAATTGGCGTTAAATCGATTTCGCAACCTTGTTCAAGCAGTATTAGGTTGTCGTCTTCTTTAATGGTGTTGATAAGGTGTTGAGTTAGGCGGCTGGATGCTTTGACCCATTGAGACAACGCTGGGCACAATAGATAACAAATACCACCGGCTTTTAACGTGCCACTTAAGGCTCCAATAGCATTTAAATCTAAACCATTTGAATTATGGGCGTCTGAATTAAGGGAGGAGTGGCAATTAATGACCAATTGCTCACATTCTTGTCCCAACCACTGTTGGGCCTGTTTGCCTTTAAGTGCTGCGGTATTAGGTAAGTTGTTGTCGCCCAACCATAAGGTAATTTGCGTTTCATTTACACTTACCTGAGACAAACACCAGTCTAAGTCGCCAGATATCACCACCAAACCTCGGTGGCGATTACTGCTTAGCTGTTGTTTATATTGAAGCCAGTTTTGCATATTCAGTCATCAACCATTTGCTGCCAGCATCGTCAAAATTGATTTGAATGCGAGTGTTGCTACCACTGCCTTCATAATTTAATACGGTACCTTCACCGAATTTTTGATGCATAACCCGCTGGCCAAGGCTAAAGCCTGTTGACTCAAACGATTCATGAGTGGCAGATGCGCTGAAGCGGCCATAACTGGAGGATTGCGGACGGCTAACATTGGTATTAAGGCGAATTTCTTCGATACACTCATCTGGCAATTCTTTGAGGAACCTTGACGGACGATGGAATTTCTCTTGACCATATAAACGGCGACTTTCGGCGTGACAAATATAGAGCTTTTCTTTGGCACGGGTAATGCCAACGTAACACAGGCGACGCTCTTCTTCGAGTCGGCTGATGTCTTCGTTAGATTGTGCGCTGGGGAACATTCCCTCTTCGACACCAGCCATAAAGACCAATGGAAACTCTAGACCTTTGGCTGAGTGCAGGGTCATTAACTGCACAGCATCGTCAAATTCGTCAGCTTGGGATTCTCCTGCTTCTAATGCGGCATGAGATAAGAAGGCATCTAACAAAGGCATTTCTTGGTCTTCTTCGAGTGGCTGAAACTGACCACAAGCGGTGACCAATTCTTCGAGATTTTCAACTCGTGTACGACCTTTTTCGCCTTTTTCTGCCTGATACATAGCGCGTAAACCTGAGTGCAGCATCACAAGATTGGCTTGCTCGTGCAATTCCATATTGAGGCAATCGTCTTCTAGTGAATCAAGCAATTCGAGGAATTTTGTGACTGCGCTGGCAGCACGACCTGACAGGTCTTGATGTTCAATCAAGTGTTTGGCGGCTTGAGACAAAGGGAAACCATGGTCGCGGGCAGCGTCGCGAATTAACTGTAAAGTGCGATTGCCAATACCACGAGTGGGTGTGTTGATCACGCGCTCAAATGCAGCATCATCGGTTCTGTTGCTGATTAGGCGAAGGTAAGCCAGGGTATCTTTGATTTCTTGACGGTCGAAAAAGCGCAGTCCGCCGTATATGCGATAGGGCAAACTTAATTGTAACAGGGCTTCTTCAAGTACGCGTGACTGAGCGTTATTGCGGTAAAGAATAGCGGTGTCGGCTAACTGGTTGCCGTGTTCTAGCCATTCTTTTATTTTTCCTGCGATGAAACGACCTTCGTCTAAATCGTTGAAGGCGGTATAAATAGAAATTCGTTCACCATCGCCGCCATCAGTCCACAATTCTTTGCCCATGCGGCCTTGATTGTTGACGATTAGCGAGTTAGCCGCTTTTAATATGGTACCGGTCGAACGGTAGTTTTGCTCAAGGCGAATGGTTTTTGCGTCAGGTAAGTCGTTA
The DNA here is from genome assembly GCA_938085045.1 of uncultured Alteromonadaceae bacterium. Classification (GTDB taxonomy): domain Bacteria; phylum Pseudomonadota; class Gammaproteobacteria; order Enterobacterales; family Alteromonadaceae; genus JABSOG01. Next base: position 8,722 of record CALKGI010000041.1, on the reverse strand, counting down.
AGAAAACTATGAAGGTTTTCGACCTTGGCACCGCGCCAGCCGTAAATTGATTGATCGTCGTCGCCAACCGCCATCATGTGCGAACTGCGTCCAGTCAGTAGTCTTAGCCAGGCGTATTGAATTGAGTTGGTGTCTTGGAACTCATCAACCAGAATATGACTAAAGCGTTGCTGATAATGACTCAGGAGCGTGGGGTTGTTGAGTAATGTTTCGTGAGCACGCAGCAAAATCTCGGCAAAATCAACCAGCCCGGAACGATCACAGGTTTCTTGATAAAGCTTGTAAACCTTGAGCATGGTTTGCTCTGTGACATCATAGGTTTGAATGTGCTGTGGTCTCAACCCTTCGTCTTTTTTGCCGTTGATGTACCATTGAAACTGCTTAGGTGGCCATTGTTTTTCATCCAAATCGAGCGCTTTGACTAGGCGCTTAACCATTCGCTGCTGGTCATCTGAATCAAGAATTTGAAAACCTTGCGGTAGGTTCGCTTCGTTGTAATGCATTCTTAAAAAACGATGCGCTAAACCATGGAAAGTACCAATCCACATTCCCCGGGCAATGCTACCAGTAATGTGTTCAACCCGGCCACGCATTTCAGCCGCTGCTTTATTGGTAAAAGTGACAGCGAGAATACTGAATGCTGACGCCTGTTCTACTTTCATCAACCAGGCAATGCGATGAACCAAAACACGCGTTTTACCACTGCCGGCACCCGCCAAAATTAGCATGTTTTGCAGCGGCGCGCTGACAGCTTCACGTTGTTTATCGTTTAAGGAGTTTATTAAGTCAGATACATCCATCGGGGTTTGTCGGCATAGAAAATAGCGGTAGGGCATTATCGTGTAAAGCTGGATGGATCACCAGATAAATTCGGTCTAGTTTGCGTAAATTGTGTCTGTTGGTGCTAATCGTGACCGTGCTTAGTTTGATAAATGAGCAGGTTAGAGCATTAACCATTTTGCCGTCAAGAAAGATTAATGGCTATCATTGTCTATTGACAGGCTTGGGGATTTTTGGGCAATCTGGCCTGTAGTTTTAACATTCAAAACGGGTTCTATTGAGCGATTTTTACCACGACAAATTTGACATAATGTCTTGATATTTGGTGGGTTTGAGGGGTTTTTTACGTTTTTTTGCCTCGATCAGCAAAGTGAAGAGGATAAAGGATGCGAAACTGACAAAAAGGGCCTACACTTTTATTTATCGCTAATAGAGGTATAGACGCAACAGGCTGGTCAATGGCAATTTTTAGTAAAGGAAAGCTCGAACAACTTGAATTTGAAGAACGAGTTCACAAGCGGCACACGATATTAATCGTTGACGACGAAGACGCCAACTTAGTGGCGATGTCGTCTGTTTTACAAGATAATTATCATCTTTTGGTGGCTCAGGGTGGTCACGAAGCGTTGGATATTGTTAAGCAGATGGATAATCCTGAGAGCATTTCTTTGGTGATCAGTGATCAACGTATGCCAAGCATGACAGGCGTGATGTTGTTTCAGGAATTGGCGGTATTAATTCCTAAAACGGTGCGAATTATTGTTACAGGTTATATCGATGTCGAAGCCATTATTGATTCGGTCAACAAAGCGCATATCTACCGTTTTATTCTCAAACCTTTTGAGCGTGCCGAGCTTTTGAGGATCATCACTAAAGCCATCGAAACCTACGAAGTGCAACAACAACGCGATGACTACCTGCAAAATCTAGAGGCTCAGGTTGCTGAAAATACCCAGCAACTCGAAGAGCGTAAAGAAGAACTAGACCGCGCTTACAAATCACTAGAAGCTTTACGTCAAACCGATCATTTAACCAAATTAAACAGCCGCTGGTTTTTGCTCAATCACCTTGAAGCTGATTTGGTGGTTTGCCTTAAACGACACCTTGAATGGAACCATTCAGACAAAAGTCAGCCGTTGCTTGATGCCGACATGGCATTTTTTATCATTGATATTGATCATTTCACTCAGGTTAACGAAAAGTATGGTGACAATGCAGGCGATCAGGTTTTGATGCAAATAAGAAGTATCTTGGTTCAAGTCTTTCGTGAATCAGACTTTTTGGTACGCTGGAATGAAGAAGAGCTATTGGTTGTTGCTCGTTTTATCGACAGAACTGAAGCAGTTAAATTGGCTGAACAATTACGTCAGGCGTTCGAGCATCATGACTTTAATATTCCAGACCAGAAGACATTCCATAAAACCTGCTCAATTGGTTTTGCTTGTTTTCCGTTTGAGCGAATCAGACCCCAAGCGGTTACATGGATGCAATTGATTGATATCTCTAGTGCCTGTCTGAATGCAGCTAAAAATACACAAGATAATGCGTGGATAGGTGCACATTGCCGTGACAATGCGCAACTCGATGATGTTTTTCACAGCTTCATGGAAGATCCGGGCAAATTGGTAGAGCAACAGGTGATTGCGTTAGAAACATCTATTGATGCCAAAACTCAGATTAAATGGATTGCGGAATAGAATACTTGTGAAGGTTACGCGTTATTAGCGTAACCACCCCAAATAAAACTGCTTAATCTCCTCAATAACAGTTCCTTTAGACGGGTTTTCCTTTTTAGCTTAAAAGCTGGATACTTTTGAAGGGAGGTTCTACTATACTCGAATACAAGGACATAAATTTAGGACCATTTTACCCCGCCATGGACAAGAAGCTCCTCATCATTGAAGATAGCAAGCCGATTGCCAAAATTCACCGGCATATTGCCAAACGTATCGGCTTGCAGGCTACTGTAGCTTATTCTTACGCCGAAACAGAGCAAGTATTAAATGATTCCCAGGATTTTTTCTGTGCGGTGATTGATTACAGTTTGCCTGATGCCCTTAACGGCGAAGCCATTGATTATGTTGTAGAAGCTGGCATTCCTGTGATTGTTATGACGGGCATGACTAGCAACGAAATTCGTGACGCCATCTTAAAACGTCCTGTCATCGATTACATTCCCAAAGACAACAAACAGGCTTACCTATATTTGCAGCAATTGCTAACTCAATTGATGCGAAATGAGCACATTAAAGTGCTCGTGGTTGATGATTCTGTGGTGTCGCGTAGCTTTATCAGCAACCAGTTATGTCGGCATAATTACAACGTTTATGAAGCTGAAGATGGGGTTGATGCACTTAAGGTATTAGATGAACATCCTGACATTAAACTGGTACTAACCGACCAACAAATGCCCAATATGGATGGTATTACGCTAACCACTCGGATAAGGCAATCTAGAAGTAAAGAAGAGTTAGTGGTTATCGGAATATCTGGTACAAATGATGCTTCTTTAACGGCACGATTTATCAAAAATGGTGCAAATGATTACCTACATAAGCCCTTTTGCACTGAAGAATTCAATTGTCGCCTGATGCACAATATCCAATATCTTGAGAATATCGAAACTATTCGCGAGCAAACCAAAAAAGTAGAGCAGCGCAACAGGGATATTGCAGTGCTTAGCGAAATTGGTCGTCAGATCACCGCCACGTTAGACCTTGAGCAGATATTGAGTCAGGTATACCAACATGTTAATTCGCTGATGGATGCTTATATTTTCAGTATTGGACTTTATCGCCCCGAGCAAGAATTGATTGAATTTAAGTTATCAATCCAAGGCGGCGTGCGTCAGGCTGAATATAATATGTCGATGAATGATCAAAATCGTTTAGCGGTGTGGTGTATCACCAATTGCCAAGAGATTATTATCACAAAATCCCAAGAAGGCTTGCGGTATGTTAAAACCATTTTGAAACCGCTCTCGGGTGAGTCTACGGTTTCACTGATTTACCAACCGCTATTGGTGCAAGACCGTTTAATAGGCTGTTTGTCGGTGCAAAGTTTACAAACTGATGCCTATAAAGATCATCAGTTTGACATGGTTAGAACCATTGCTGCCTCGGCTGCCATTGCATTGGATAATGCTGAGGCGCATCGCAAGCTCAAAGATAGCCAGAATCAATTGGTGATGCAGGAAAAAATGGCATCGCTGGGTACTTTGACCGCAGGCGTGGCTCACGAAATCAATAATCCGACCAATTTCGCGCATGTTAGCGCTCAAAACCTCGAAGTAGATTTACAGCGTTTTCAAACATTTTTGTATGAGTTAGTCGTTGATGAGACTGACGAGGAGATTTTAGACAGTTTCAAACGCAAGTTTGATCCGCTGTTTAAACACTTGGCAACCATTAAGGACGGTACCGGTCGAATCAAAGGCATTGTGAAAGATTTACAGGCCTTTACCCGCCACGATATGGCTGGTCAGAAAAAAGTCAAAATCGTTGAGTGCTTAGAATCAACAATTAAACTGGTACAAGCCAAATATCGTGAAACAGCCGAGTTTGTCACCGAATTCTCTGTAGATCCTAAAATCGAATGCTGGCCAGCCCAATTGAATCAGGTATTTATGAACTTGTTGGTTAATGCGTGCCAGGCCATTTTGATTAAACAGCAAGAGATAGGTAAGGCTCATCAGGGTATGGTTATGGTTAAAACCCTTAAAAACAAAGGGGAAGTGGTGATTTCGTTTACTGATAATGGCTGCGGGATGGATTCAGAAACATTGTCGAAACTATTCGAACCATTTTTTACCACAAAGGATGTAGGGGAAGGCACGGGTTTAGGGTTATCTATTTCATTTGGTATTATTCAAAAACATAAGGGAGAAATTGTGGTTGAATCAATATTATCGCAAGGAACAACATTTAGCATCCGTTTACCATATACTGGTATTGATGCGCAAGCTAGAAGGAGTGGCATATAATGGCCATTTTTAAAAAAGAAAAACTAGAAAAGCTGCAAAGCCAAAATAGACAAGAGAAGAAACACACTATTTTGATTGTTGATGATGAAGAGAACAACCTCAACGTCTTAGCTTCAGTTTTGGGTATGTCTTACAACGTTATTAGAGCGATTAATGGCGCAAAAGCGTTGGCTGTCATCAACGAAATGCCAAAAGACCAAGAGTTGAGCATGGTGATCAGCGACCAACGTATGCCGGAAATGACTGGTGTTGAATTGTTTGAACATCTGTCTCATACAATGCCCGATACCATGCGGATTATTGTCACCGGCTACACGGATGTTAAATCGATTATTGCGTCAATAAATCAAGGGCAAATCTATCAATTTGTGGTTAAACCCTTTGAGCGTGTCGAATTTTTGATGATTGTTAAACAGGCGATTAAGACCTACGAGTTGAAACAAGAGCGTAACAATATGCGTAGTCAGCTTAAAAATCAGCTGAGTGAATGTAAACAATCTCATGTGGTTAAAGACAAAAAGCTCGAAGCGGCATTTGCTGTGTTAGAAGCCTCTGGATTACAAAGTGAATCGCAGCGGATTCAGAAAATACAAGAGTAAGGTAGTTGTTGATGGCACAACTAAAATGCGCTACGACAGACCGTACTTAACCAATGCCTTTGTATTTTGGCGTAAATCAAAGGCAATTCGTTATGCCCCGTAGTATCACATCAATTAACCCACAGGTTCTGCTTAGCTCAATTGCACTACTTGTGGATGATGTTCAGTCGAAAATTCATGATAAATATCATCAAGATACTGGGCTAAACCTGCTTCTAGCAAATCGGGTGGAATGACTATGTCATACACTCTAACTCTCATACCACTATTAGAATCTGTGAACAGTAACCATTGTTGATTCTTTCGTTGAACAGACATCTTTTTGCCAAACACATTGAATTTTAAATACATAGACTAACCTTGTGTTTTCTCACACGTTTTGTAACTAAATAGTAGCACTAATTCCGGCACAAAAGCGTTAAGCGGTATGTTTATACTTAGCACTGTGTGCAATAATTAAATTTTTCAGGCGTCATCGGAAAATTGCAAATACTTGGTAACATTTTCATATTTAACCGCATGTATACCACCATTTAGCGCAAAAGACGTCGAATATTATAATTTTCATGGTAGAAACAGCGCCTTTAATTTAAAGCTGCACAGCAGATTTATTGAAGATGACATTTAACAGGATAAGCAGACAGAAATTATGAATATTTCCAGGAAATGCGGTACAAATCACAGTGTCAAATCCCACGTAAACCTCCCTTATAAACGCAGTGCACTGGTCAGTGCCATTTCAGCTAGTTTGTTTGCCCTGTCTTGTATGCCTGCAATGGCTGAAGACAATCAAAAAGCTTCTATTTATCAAGCGGACTTTTTTGCTCAGTATACGCCGCAAAATGCACTAGAAATGGTTGAACGTTTACCGGGTTTTTCATTCGACCAAGGGTCTGATGCTCGCGGGTTTGGTGGCAACGCCGGTAATGTATTGATTGACGGTGCTCGGCCCACCTCCAAATCGGGCGGTTTGCGTGGTGCGCTTATTCGTATACCCGCTGCCCAAGTTGAACGAATTGAAATTATTCGTGGTGGCGCAGGTGCAGGTGAAGCGGCTGGCCAATCTATTGTTGCCAATATTATTCGTTCAAAATCGGGCACTAGCGGCACCTGGGCGATGAAAATTCGGCAAGTTGATGGTGCCAATGCTGAGCCAAACCTCGAAGCGGCCATTACCACTAAACTTGGCGAATGGGACACTTCTTTTGACACCGACATTGGCGGTAATCCCGGTTTTCGTGGGGCGACTTTCGAAAACCGAAATGCCGACGGTGAATTGACCTCTAGCTCGTCTGAGGGATTGGCAGAACGGGGTCGTTGGGTATTTGTCAATGGTGAGGGTTCTACAGACATTGGCGAAGGTAAACTGACCATTAATGGTCGTTTTGGTGGCGATCATTGGCGTGGCGATCCAAAGCGTACAGTATTTAAAAACCGCATGCCTGACGACAGCCCAGCAGATGGATTTTTAGAGTTTAACGACAGAAACAAGTTTAAAATATCTGAGTTGGGTGTCGACTGGGTCACCACTGGTGAAGATTGGAAATGGCGAATTATCGGCCTTGGCCAAATCGAAGATGTTAAATTTACCAGTGATTTTACCAGCCGTGATGCCGCTGGAATGCAGACCGACAGTGTGCACTTTGGTGAAGACCGCACCCAGTCTGAATATATTGTTCGTACAACGTTTTCTAGCGTAGGCGAGTCAACACTTAAACCCGAGTTTGGTTTTGAAGTTGCCAACAACGAGTTGGATACCTCAGGCGAGCTAGTTGTAAACTCAGAAGTTATTCCACTTGATAACGGCACTGTGGTTGTAGAAGAGCAACGCGGTGAAGCCTTTGCTACCATGGTGTATCAGGCCAGTCCAACGTTGACAATCGAAGGGGGTTTGACTGCCGAATTTTCACAAATTCAAGTCAGCGGCGACGACAGCCAAAAACAAAACTTCATGTTTTACAAACCACGTGTCTCGGCGACTTATCAGTATGACGATGAAAACCGTTTTACCCTTGAGGCCCAGCGAAACGTAGGGCAATTGAATTTCGGTGATTTTGCTGCGTCTTCAGACACCCAAGATGCCAACACCACATCGGGCAATTCTAATTTACAACCAGACAAAAACACCGAGTTAAAGTTTACTTACGACTTGAGTTTTTCAGAGCGTGGCAGCTTAAAGGTTACTGCCTTTCACGAATGGCGCTCTGATATTTTGGAACAGATTAAATTGTCTGACGACCCCAACAGCACCAGTTATGGTTTAGGTAATGCTGGAGAAGCACGCTTTTGGGGCGTGATCACCGATTTGAACTTACCCTTAGACGCAGTGCTTGAAAATGGCTTGTTTGAATTTAGCCATTACTACCGGGGGTCAAGTTTTGATGATCCAATCATTGGTGGTACCCGTACCGTTAACTGGTATACCCCTAACTGGTTTAAATTTAAGTTGCGTCAAGATTTGACCGACTTGAAACTCACCTGGGGTATGGAATACTGGGCGCATTTTGAAGATACGGGTTACCGAGTAAACGAAGTGCAAACTTTTGGTGGTAATAACCGTACTCGATTCTTTATAGAAACTACCCGTTTCTTTGGCGTGAAAACCCAGCTAGAGATCAATAATATCAATACCGCTCAATATACCCGTACCCGCTATATATATGATACAGACCGCGGTGGAGATTTCTTGCGATCAGAACGTTCGGCTCGAACTCGTAAACCTGATATCAAATTGTCTATTTCTGGTACCTTTTAAAGAAGCGAGATTGAACTTTCGCCTACGATGTGGCGTTATATCATCGTAGGCGAGAGACTTTTAATGCGTTACAAGAAAAATGGACACACCTAGAATAAACCTCACTCAATTTGGCGTTTTCAACGGCGAAGACATGACTTATTGTCAATACGCTGCTCGGCATTAGCAATAGCTTCATTTAGCTTACGTTGTAGTAGTGTTTTAGAGGGTAAGGCTGTTAAATACTGCGCCACTTGAATACTGCTTTTGTCCAACTCAAGTAATTCAATTTGTTCTTCGTTTTTGTCGGTGCATAAAATAATGCCCAGTGGTGGCAGCTCGTCTGGCTCTTGTTCATGTTTGGCCAACCAGCGCAAATAGAGTTCCATTTGGCCTTTATACTCCGCTTTAAACGCTGTATTTTTCAATTCTATTACGACTAACCTTTTCAGCTTGCGGTTATAAAAAAGTAAATCGATATAAAAATCGTCATTGCCGATTTGCAAACGCTTTTGACGAGCGATAAAGGTGAAACCGGCGCCGAGTTCCAGCAAGAATTGCTGCATTTCGCGTAAAATGGCATCTTCAACGTCTTTTTCGAGGTAGGTGTCATTAAGTGCCAAAAAG